>RDYZ01000205.1 GCA_004293855.1 Oscillatoriales cyanobacterium
CACCGATCGCACGCATTTACCCCGCACCCACCATCCGCTATCGTCATGCCGCCCATTCCTCCGATGCGATCTGAGCCGAACATCCGTGTCGTTCGTCAGTTATTCTGTCACCCGGTCAAGGGTCTCACCGCGAGTGCGATCCCTCAGGCGGAGTTGCGCCAAGATTGGGGAATGCAGGGCGATCGTCTGTTTGCCTTAATGTTTGACGATCTCGATTATTCCCCGACACCCAATCTCCCCTGGCTACCCAAACGTTACTTTGCTGTCCAAAATGACTGGCCCGATCTGGCGCGTGTGCAGTGTCATTACGATCTAGCCCGCGCGACCCTCCAGCTTGAATGCAACGATCAGCCCACTCTTGTGGCCCACATTGATCGCGATCGGGCGGCGATCGGTGCCTGGTTTAGTCAATTTTTACAAACCTGTCAGCCCACCATTGGCGCACGCCATCCCCAGCACGCCACGCTAGAACTGGTGGGCGAATCCTCCGGATTAACGGGCTTTCGCGATCGCCGTGCGGGTCAGATTTCCATCATCGGCAGTGCAACCCTCGACGTACTCGCCACCCAGCTCAACACCTCTATTGATCCCCGTCGATTTCGCCCCAATGTCATCCTCGACACTGTGGAACCTTGGGAAGAATTCGATTGGATTGGCCGACGTTTGCGGCTGGGCTCGGTTGAACTGGAGGCGATCGAGCGAATTGAGCGCTGTCTTAATATCGAAGTCTGCCCCGACTCGGGCCAGCGCGACCTGCCCCTACTGGCCACGCTGAAACGCCACTTTCGCCACACCGACACCGGTATCATCGCCCGTGTCACCCAAGGGGGAATGCTAGCGGTTAACCAGCCCTACAACATTCTTTAACTGGGGGAAACGTTATCCCTCCCAATGCCGGGATGGGCGAAAACCGTGGGTTATGGGCGGATTTAGGGATAAAAACGGCCTGCATCTGGGGAGGATTGCTCCTAATCGTTGATTCTGCTTTGGGGAACTCCAAGCCTTTGTCATAATGTATCGAGACACGAGTTCCCAGCGTGGCTTTCGTGTAACCACAGCCTCGAGCTCGATCGCGCTTCCGGTTCGCCCTTCGGCGTTTGACATCATCCCAGGCAACTATGTTTTTGCTCTTAACGCGTATCCTTTTGTGGCTGGCCGTTATTGGCGGTATCGGCTACCTTGTCGCCCAAATCGTCCCCAAACCCTACGTCAACTACGTCGGCTATAGCCTTGCAGCTCTACTGCTCGTTCTAACGTTTTTTGAACCGACGAGTGGGGCTACGATCGCGGCGTGGCAGGTGTTTTCGATCCCCTTTAAACCCTTTGGATTACTCACAATCCTCTTGTTAAATGCTCTCAGGGGGAATTTGGGCAGTCCCGAAGGCCGGAAACAGTTGACCACAGTGATCAGCCTGATGCTGATCTGTAGCTTGTCCTATTTCCCTCGGGTTTTCTGTCAGGCGATCGTGGAACGTGATGCCTACGAACTGCAACGCGCGGCGATTAATGACCCTCCTGGAGTTCCGGAAGCGATCGTTTTGTTAGGTTGGCAAACCACCGAGCCGAATCAACTCGATGGCCGCATTGATCAACTGTCTAAAAACGGTGACCTTGTGGTTCATACGGCCAATCTGTTTCTCCAGGGTCAAGCGCCACGGGTCATTATTAGCGCGGGGCCGCGTTTTGATTATGTCGGCAGTGGCAAACCTCCGATCGAAGCCTATGCCATTTCTCGCTTACTTCAGCGGTTAGGCGTTCCCGAAAGTGCCATCATTATTGACAATCAAGGCATGGATGTACGGAGCAGCGCCCGCAATGTGGCGAAGCTGATGGATAGTTTTGGCTTGCCGAAGGATATTGTGTTGGTTTCCACGGCGATTTCAGCCTATCGGGCGATGCAGGCGTTTTATGAGTTTGATATGGTCGTGACGCCACGTCCGGGGGCCTATCGTACCAATCAGCCGGTTCAAGGGGTGTTTCCATTCCCCAATAGCCGCGAGTTGTTGCCGACGATCGAAGGCATGGAATTCACTACAGAACTAACGGATGAGTTTCTCAGTTCGATCTATTACTTCCTGCGGGGTTGGCTGTCCCCGGCAGATCTGTCGATGAATCAGTTACGACGTGCGGAACACCGGGTTGCACCCGCGATCGCCACAGTTCCGACAACGGCGGATGCGGTGTAACCGAGCCCGCGAAACCGGGTGGGGCAAACGCATACTCGTCCGGTGCGATCGTGCGGCTTGATCGTTGGGCGCATCATGCGCCCCTACCCATTCATCATGGTTTATCCATGTCCAACCAAATCCGGCCTATAAAGACGTGAGTTCGACGAAAACGGCTGTTCTGGTCTCTCTGCGGAGAGAATGCGGGTTTTAGTCGCCGTCGAACTGTCGAACTCGCGTCTTTACGCCAACAATGCCTCGAGCTGATGCTCACTCCACAGCGAGCTGTACAACCCCCCTTCGGCTAGTAGGGTTGCATGGGTTCCGATTTGAACCGCTCGACCTTGATCGAGCACGATCACCCGATCAGCCGTCGCCGCTGCGGACAGTTGATGCGAGATAAACAACACCGTTTTTTTCCGTGTACCACTGGAGAGATTCCGCAAAATCTGTGTGGCGGTCTGGTTATCAACGCTGGATAGGGCATCATCCAAAATTAAGATCGGCGCATCTAGTAACAAAGCCCGTGCGAGTGCCGTACGCTGACGCTGCCCTCCAGAGAGGGTGATGCCCCGCTCACCGACGATCGTGTCGTACTGCTGTGGAAAGTTGAGAATTTCGTCATGGATTTGCGCGGCTTGGGCGGCGCGGCACACATCCTCGAAACTCGCGTCCGGGCAACCATAACGAATGTTGTTGCTGATGCTTGTCCCGAAGAGAAAACTATCCTGGGGAACATAGGCGATCGCACGGCGTAGGTCGTGGAGACGAAGGCGGGTGATGTCAATGCCATCGAGGAAAAGCTGATTGGGCGCCAGATCTAGAACACGGGGAATGGCATTCGCTAGGGTCGATTTCCCGGAGCCGATCGGGCCAACAATGGCGATCGTTTCTCCCGCTGGAATCTCCACATTGAGCCGGTCTAAGGCTTTGCGGTGTGATGGCTGAGGCTGGTTTGTGGTGTAATCCGGGTGGGCGGGTTCCATCTCGGCTGAGTCTGACACGCCCCGATCGGCAACGGCATGATCCGCTGTCGAGATGGTCGGAAAAACGTAGGTGAGATCATGGGCCTGGATATGACCTTCAACCCGATGGAGCGGTAATTCGATCGCATCCGCCGAGTCCATAATGGTCGGTTGCCGCTCAAAAATCGCCTCAACCCGGTCAATACTGACCTGACCGCGCTGAAACACGGTTAACGTAAAGCCCAGCAAGGCGGTGGGAAATACGAGGCGATCGATATAAATGATCATGGCGACTAGCCCCCCCACATCCAGGGCTCCGCGCACAATCTCACCCGCACCAAAGGCCATCAAAATCAATAAACTGGCAGCGGCGAGACCTTGCAACAACGGAAATAGCGTCGTCCGCGTGCGTGCCAGGGCCAGATTACTCGCCAACAAACTTGCATTCGTTGTTGCAAATGCAGCCCGCTCATTCAATTCCTGACCATAGATTTTGATCGGTGCAATGCCGCTCATGTCTTCCTGGATCAGATCGCTAATGCGCGAGAGATCTTCCTGAACACTGGCCTGCTCTAGGCGTAATCGACCGCTAAACACCCAAACCACCGCCAGCATGAGGGGATAAACCGACATGGCTAACAGGGTTAGTTTGCCACTGATGGAAACCAAGACCGGAACGGTTAACGCATAGGCAAAGGTCGTATTCAGCAAACTCAGAACCGCAAAACCCAACATGCGCCGAATGTTGTCAACATCACTGGTGGCGCGATTGATCAAGTCGCCGCTGGTATTACTGGCAAAATAGCCCGTTTCCAGGGTTAACAGGTGTTCAAAAATACGCTGTTTGAGGTCAAACTCCACCTGTCGCCCGAGGCCAAATAGGTAGACCCGCGATGCCACACGAATCAGCCACATCACACTGGCTAGGGCAAAGATCGAACCGGCGAAAAAAAGAATACGATCGTAGCTAAACGTGACCTGTAAATCCTCGATCGCCTGACGAATTTGCAGCGGAATATAAACCCCTAAACCGTTGACCACGAGGAGGGCTAGGGTACCCAGGATCGCCTGTTTTTTATATGGACGCAGATAGTGCGCCAAAATCTTGAGTCGGTTGCGGCTCATGAAGAAAAAAATCGTATCGTGCGGAATTCGGATGTTAACGTCAATTTGGCCCTGAGACGTCAGAACCGCATCACCCTAACGAAGACGGTACGATCGCTGCACGTGGCGATCGCATCTCCCCATCCTAAAGCACCATCGAGCCTGCTGCCGTTTCTGCACCCCGTCCCCACCAGAAATCTCCCACCACTGCATCCATTCCCCAGCGATTGTCTTCTTCCTTGCAAGCCGAATAATCGCCTAAACTAGAGGGAGGTCAGCGCTCCGGCGAGCCCCTTGCGGCACACTCGGAAACCATCGTTGTCAGCCTCCCGATCGTTGCACTCTTTCCATCGCTTCCCATGTCTTCCCACCCCGAACCGCAATCAGAACATAAGCCCGCACCGGCCTATGTGCGTGTTTTTCGAGCCTACCTCCGGAATGTTTCTAGTCCTGCGGTGTGGGCTCCGATGGCGATCATTGCCCTACTGTTAGCCCTGAGCGCAGACTATTGGAATTCACTGCGGATCTTGGATGAAGATTTGGATGGATCGCTGATCAGTGAAAATACATCCCAACTGGCCGGTTCGCTATCGGACTCGGGCTCCATCAATGCTTCCGAAATTGATAGCTCTGATGTCCTCTCTAGCTTATTAGCCCAAGGCGCAACTCCTGTCACCTCTGAGAAGGATGACAGTAAGAAAAACACCAAGGAACAAAATAAACCGCCCAAGCTTGACGAAATCGACTTGCTCGATCTACCGGATTTTAGTCAAACCCGCGACAAAGACGGCAATGACACCACCCAGGCAAACGGTGGTGAGGCCAATGCTTCCACACCCAGCCGACGCTTTGGTCTGCTTGATTTACTGACGGGCAATACCAATTCGGCTGCATCCACCGCCGCAACCTCCCCCAGCAATGGTTTCATGGATGCTTCGCGGGGACTTTTGGGATTACGCCCGATCGCAGACGGTAGCGCAACCAATGCGGGCGTAGCCAATACCGACACGACCTCAGGCACCCCGCCGGTCTCTACCCTGTCCAATACCGGTAGCACCGCTCCCAGCGCAACCCTCACCCAATTTAACGGCAACCAAACTTTCACCGGCTATCCCTACCCCAGTATCGCGGTTCCCAGCTCGCCCAGCGTTAACACAGCTCCGACCTTTACCGGCTATCCTCCTGCTACAGGGGTCAGTAGTCCCGCCAGCACTCCCTACACGGGCGGCTACACGGGCTATCCAGCCTCTCCCTCCGTGGCCCCCAACTATAGCAACACCTACGCTCCTAGCACCTACAACAGTGCGCCCTATGGCAACGTCCAGTACGGAACCCAGCCCAACCTAAATCCGGCAACCGGCGTCAACACCGTCCCCGTGACCAGTGGTAGCCCCCAGGGTGGTTATCCCAGTGGTGCTGTGAGTGAAACTGAAGTCCAAACGCCGATCGTTCCCTACTCGGTGCCGAATTCCACTCCCGGTCGATACATCGGCAATGGTGAGATTAATACCTTTGGCAATCCGTAATGTAAACGCTCGATCGCTAGTTTCAATCCATAATCTTTGGGTTACGGTCTACGGCGTATGAACGGGCGGTAACCGTCCCTCACCGGTTGCTGGAGTCAAGCCTTTAACCGCTTGCTCGAACAGGATGCTACGACTCAGGAAGGATAAGCCCTAGCTGAAAGCTGGCTCAACGGACTAATGTGGGAAAACTGAGCCTAGGGTCTCAGGTGATGATCCCTTGCAAGGTGCGGGTCACTCGCCGATCGCTGCGATTTGGGCTCGATCGTGCCTGGTGCTCAACCAACATGACCCAAAGTATGGTCATCGCAGGCGGATCAAGTCATAAGCTACACTCACCGGCCTAGGCTATTTTGAGTATCAAGGTCAGAGGTTCTGTCGTTTATCCCATCCTAATTCATCCGAGAGTATGGCTCCTAAAAAATTTATTGCCCCGCTGGTTGTCCTCTTGATTGTGTTTATCACGGTCGGTGATCAGTATAAGTTTTTGCCCGATTCTGCACGAACCGCAAGCTATAAAGCCCGAATGTTCGTGATTGGCCTCTGGCCAGAGTGGCTCAAACCCAAAAATCAAAATGAACAACGGGAGCAAGAAATTGAACAGTTAGGTCAGTAATCACCGATGCCGCCAACCGTTGCGAGTGTCCACCGTTGTCCTTCCTTAACCTAGGGTTAAAACACGCTGTGAAACAACTTGTTCTCTTGAGCCTGTGTCTGATCGTTGTCACGATCGGCGGAACCTCTGCCCTGCTCGCGATCCAGAATGTTGATCCGGTTGCGATTACACTGCTCAACTTTCGCTCGATTCAGATTCCCTTTGGTTTAGCCCTAACCCTTTGTGCCTCCTTGGGGGCGATCGTCACGGCGGCAAGTCTGGCTCTCAGTCCCGGCTCCGGTCGCCAGCGTTAGGGCGATCATCACACCGATCGCACCGGCGTGAATTCTGTGGGGCGATCATTGCCCCACTTAGGACAGTGAATACACTTTGCCGTCTATTAAAACCCGTGTGATTCCCTTCGCCTGAAGATGAGCCCCGGTCTTTTGCAAAACACGACTATCCGGGATTTTCATCACACGCTGACTGCGGTTTGCAAATCGGCGAGCCACCCGATGATTATCAAAAATCGGTAGGGTCTGCTCCTGATTTTCACCCTGGGGAATTTCACCGAGTTCTTCAAAATCTTGCAACGGACGCGAAATCAACTCGGATAGACGATCGACCACGAGATAGCAGGTTTTCGGCAACGTTGCTTCGGACAGTGGAGGCGAGGTTAGGGGAGATACACGCATCGGTTGGGTCAGATCGAACTCCTCCGAAACAGCCTCCGCAACCTGGGGCTCATCCGGATCGTCCATGTCCTCCGGGTCAGCATGATCGAAGCTCGCGGGGGGTGGCAGCGGTTCAATACGAGGCTGCGGCGATCGTTCGACGGGAAAATCAGGTGTAGGAGAGCTCACGACGACACTCCGAGAGCGGCGTTTACGTGATCGCGGCCACGATTCATCGGGTTCGCTGTCCTCTTCGACGTGATCGATCGCTCTCGTCGTGATTTCATGCGGTACGGGAGGGGGAGTGATCTCCCGAGGGGCTGCATGGCGGATAACCTCAGACACGGACGTGACGGAGGAACGCCGCCGCCGCCGCCGTGATGCGGTCTCCTGTTGATCTGGCACACATTCCCCAAATGCCTCCACCGGTATCGGAGAGGGGGACACACTTTCGTCGGTAAGGTTACTGTCTAAACCGAGTCCCAGTTGAGTTTCATGATCGGTCGCGATCGCCTCCGAGTCTGTGGAGCGTGTCCGCGTTCGTGTTCGTGTCCGTGTTCGGCTACGTAGCTTCGGAGCTTCCTGTTGTAGGGCCGGTTCTGCGCGAGAAACACGGACGATCGGGGGCGCAGGGGTCACCTCAGGCTCGGAAGTTTCAGGCTCGGGAGTTCCAGATTCGGGGGTGACTGCCGTTAAATCCATGACATCCGAGATCCGTGCCGCACCTCCCCGTCCAATTAAACGTTTTTGCTGTACCAGCTCTTCGTATTCCTCTTCACTAAAGCTGTTTTTCAGTAAACGCCCGATCGTTGACGTACTGACCCCGAAAGCGCGGGAGAGGGTCGCCGTACTTTCATTTGGCTGACGGTAGCGCTCGGCGATTTCTTGTTTTTCGGTTTCAGATAGTCGTTTAGGAGCCATAAACAGCCAAGAAGAAAAGAGTTAGTAAAAAAACAGCACTCAGGCAGAAGGTGACCTGTGATTCCTGGAACCAATGGTTATCAATTTAAATTGACCGAAGACTCAAAATAGACAACATTTAAAATGATCGAGGGGTTTGAACTTCCCAGAACTAGCCCTAACCGTAGCGGTCTACGTACTGCGCTGGACTGCTGGAATTGCCGTACCCTAAATCCTAGCGGTATTCCATGAAATTGGCACAACGGAAGCCCTGTAATGCAGGGCAAACGCATACTCCCAATGAATGCCCTCATCCCCCAGCCCCTTCTCCCATTTTGGGAGAAGGGGAGCCAGATTTTAAGGATCAAAGTCCCTCTCCCGGCCTGGGAGAGGGATTTAGGGTGAGGGTCTGCAGAGTATGCGTTTGCCCTGAATATCCCCCAAGTCCGGACTCATTCCAACCGCTTCCGGTGAGGGATGTGAGTTATGAAGAAGCCCCACCCCGGCGGCGGCGTCCGCCACGAGAACTGGACTTGATCGCTCGTGTGGAAACGTCATATTCCAAAATTGCACCGATCGCAAAGAATACACCGGTGAAGGTGAAAAACACCTCTAATAGGTCGCCACTTTCATAATCTGGGATGTTTTTATCGGCATATTTAAACCACATATCGGCGATATACAGTGAAAATGCTGCCGCCGCAATCATGCGCCAAGACTGGGAAAAACGACCGCCCCAGAATGCCAACAACAACACCGAAGCAATGATCAACAGCAACACATCTAAGACAACGTAGGTCAGGTTCAAGGCACTGCCAAATGGCTCAAGACGCCGATCCATCGCTTTTACCCAAGCGGGTACTGGATGCCGCGTTTCTTCCGCTTCAACTTCTGCTTCTAGTTCTGGTGCTGCCACTGTGCCATCTGCGATCGCCTCGGACCCCACAACCTGTTCGATCGCGGGACTGGCCTCGATCGCGTCCGGAGCCTCCATGCCAAATTCAAACGGGTAGGACAACCACGCCGCGATCGCAATGCCCGTCGCCGCAATGCCCACAACGATGCCCCACTGCCAAACCTCCAGATTTAACCGCCGCGATCGAACCGCCAGGATCATACCCGTCGCCAGACAGAGATAGCTGATGATGTACAACAAATCCCCCGGCGACACCGTCGGACTCAAGCCCCAGTACAGCTCCCACCAGCTAAAGAAGAGGTTGCCGACAAAATAGGACAGCAAGCCAATTCCAATTCCGAGCCAGACATTTCGTCCACTCACAATCTTGTTACTAAACCCGTTGCGTAAGCAAAGGATACCAGCGAGGAGAAAGCCCATTTGCTCCAGGATGACAGTCCCCACCCCATACCAAGCAGGCCGACCTTCCCCCGGCAGGGTGACGCTAAAGAGGAGAAAAAACAGCAGTGCGATGACACCCCAACCGACCGCAATCAGAATGAGGGTTGGAGTCGCCAAAAGAGACTGAAAAAAACCGAGCTTGCCTTTGTCTGAAGTGGTACTCATGAACAGTGGAAACGTGAGTGGTGAATGGTAAGCCAAACGACGGATTCCGGTAAAGGTCTCAGGCCGTCGTGATCAGTAGTCGTCGTACTCTGTTGAATCTAAAGCATCAAAGAGCAATCGCAGTTCGGTAACGTTGAGCCGGAATCGTAGACGTGTGGGTCGGGGTGTCGTCTGATTGCAACGGGACATCGGGGGAAGTTCATCGGACGTATTCTCATTATTTAATTGAGCCTTAAACTGCTGTACGATCCACCGGTTTTATTTATGGTTCGTAACATTTCAGACGGTTTCCCACATTTTGCCGAGGGGAGATTGATTGAGCCAGCCGACAAACTGAGAACGCTCACCATCGGGCATGTCTTTTAACGCTTCGATCGCCCGTCCCACAAAACTCGTATTCCCAAAGTACTCCTTACCAATGCGGTACAGTTCCTGGAGTAGCGTATTGAGGTGGTGTTCTTGCCAGGGCGGAATCTGACCACTTTCGAGGGGATCTTGCTCGAGTAACTCGGCGACCGCCTCGGGCGCTGTGGCATCGGGAAAATTCCACTGCTGAAACAGTTTGGTTACATCCTTTTGAAAGGCTCCGGCCTGACGATTGCCTAGCAAATCCTCGATCGCGTAGTACACCTCTTGCAGCAAGATCAAGGACGCTTGCGTAAAGAACGGTGACGCCGCGCCGCTGTTGTGATCATCATCAAGCTGCTCAATCCGGATCTTACCCCAAACACTGTAGCGGTCTGGCTCTTCAAGCAAGACACAGGCTTTGCCTCGGTTATCGGTTAGGTCGCGCCAGAAATTTCTCGCCTCTTCTGCTTGTTTAGCATTAAACACGCTAATTAGGCGAAATGTTTGATCCTGATAATTCAACACAGGAATGTTCTGGCCGGTTTTCGGGTGCTGAATACCGGATATTTCAACATCCTGCCTTTTTAAGATGAACATGACGCTGTTGATAGACTCCGATCGAGGCAAATCGTGCAGAGGGGGAAGCACGCGACAGCCAGACTGTCATGCGAGCGAAAGCGCACGTTAAGACATTTGAGCAGTTTGAAAGGCCAGAGACCTCAGAGAGGTTGGCTGAATCAAAACCACATCGTCACGTGTGGCGGTGGCTTTCGCCCTGTAGGCGTTTCCCACTGCTCAGTAACGAAGGTCTCCCTAGTGTACATTGCCGCTTCAGTAGATGGCATGACGATACTCTACCCCCAAGCTCACACTCTGAGAATGGTTATGAGGCTATCATTCTCTCAAGATCCTGCAAATGCAGGGTGAACCCGAGGGGATAGAGATTTGGCACCCAATCCTTGGGTCTTAGGGGAGCGCTGCCGAGCTGTGGGGGAGTTCTGGCCCTGCGGAGAACGCCTCAAAACACCCCTGATGTAGCACACTTCGCGACCTGATTTTCTGGGTTTAGATCAAAACTTCGTGTTGGGATGCGATCGTCAGGCGATCGATACGTCCGAGAGGAGCCTGCTGTGAGTGTCCAGCGTGAGGGCCGCCAACTCTCGCACCAACCTCCCAACGACATTCCCGACAACTCGATTAAATTTTCTCGTTTAAGAGTTAGTTAAGTGTGATGTGTGTTGCAGATGAAACTTCATAATTGATGCATAGAATTGACACATAATTTGCGTGTTTATGATTATCAGTTTGTTTCCATATCTCTATGGTTACTTAGGACACTCCACTGTGTAGGAACGCGATAACACCGGCCAGCCCACATCCATCAAGTCGCAGGTTGTTTCCTTAGCCTGTGCCCAGAATCTTCAGTGCAAAGTCAGTTTTCTCCAGCGACCGTCGTGCCACTCCATGCGGGGCGGACTCAGCTTCAACGCAAACTCGAAAAGCTCCGCCAAGATGTGCTGCGGATGGGGGCTTTAGTTGAAAATTCAGTCCGTCTTAGCCATCTTGCCTTGTTTGAATGCAATCTTGAGGCAGCCAACTCGATCGCTCCCCTTGATAAGAAAATCGATAAGTTTTATCGCCAAATCGAATCCGATTGTGTGATGCTCTTGACCCTCGAATCGCCCGTAGCCCAGGATGGCCGACAGTTGGGAGCGTTAATGCAGTTGATTCGCGATTTGGAGCGGATTGGTGATTATGCGAAGGATCTGGGTTCGATCGCCATGAAGCTATTTCCCTATCCGAAACACGCCTGCATGTCCGATATTGAGCGGATGTCGCGGGAATCCCAGGCCATGCTCGCGATGGGCTTGGCGGCTCTGATTGAGTTTGATGGGAAGGCGGGCAGCAAGATGAAACAGCGCGATACGATCGTCGATGATGCCTACAAAAGCTTGTATCGGCGGTTGGCTTACCAACGTGACTACAGCGGCATTCTCGAGCCGATCGTGCTCATGACCCTCATTATTCGTCATTTGGAACGCATGGCAGACCATGCCACGAATATTGGGCAGCGTGTCACCTATATGGTGACGGGCGAGCGGCGCATCTAGCCAAGACCTCCACCCAGGGTTTCATTGAATGGGAGTTGTCACAAAAAGATTAACGATTTCAACGAAATGGTAACGAACGATGGCGTCTGCCTAGTTGCGATCGAATCTTCGCGGGACAATAGAGATACGACATTTGGGAGCGTGATCAACCCTCATCTCACAATCCCAGGTGAGATCTCTCGAAATACTAGGGGAACCAACCATGAAAGCTGGCGATATTATGACCCGCGATGTGGTCACCGTAAAAGGCGTTACGTTTGTCTCCGAGGCGGTTCAGTTGATGCGGAGCCACGGGTTACGAGCCTTGATCGTCGCACCTCGTGATGAACGTGACGCCTATGGGATTGTGACGGAAGTAGACATTGCCTATAAGGTGGCGGCCTATGGTAAAGATCCGAAAACCATGCGGGTTTTTGAGATTATGACCAAACCCTGTATTACGGTGTCGCCGGATCTCGGGGTGGAGTATGTGGCGCGATTGTTTGCGAATACGGGAATCCGTCGGGCTCCCGTGGTGGATACGGAACTGCGCGGTATTGTCTCCGTGACCGATATTCTGATGCAGAGTAATTTTGATGTGGCGCCGGTCAGTCTGAAGCTTGAAGAACGGATTCAAACGGCGATCGCTGAAGCTCGGCAGATCACCCAGGAAGAGGGAGCCCGATCGAAAGCAAGCGCAGCGGCATGGGATACCGTTGAAGAGTTACAGGCCGAAGCAGCTCATCAGAGTGCCAAAACTCTGCCTAAAACGGCCTTTGAACTGTACTGTCAAGATAATCCGGAGGCCCCGGAAGCTCGCATGTACGATGATTGAACGTTTGACAGGCTGGCGATCTCCGAAATACTCGGGTCGTCAATCTTGCATTCAGTCCTCATCACGATCCTCGGTCACGATTGTGTGAATCCCTGAGGTGCGTCATCCGATGGTCAAGTCCGATGGCAAGATGGGGTTAGAGATGGGTCACTGGAGCCATCCTCTGGCCCTGATCGGGCTAGCCGCTCGATCCCGATCGGCCCAACTGTATCCGGGCGGAGTCTGCGTCCTCAGACTCCCAGGGTGATGGGCGATCGTGTCTTCCGGTTTGAGCGTCAGGCGTTGATCGTAACGGCGGTGGAACGACATGGCGGACTGAGGATTGATTGCGGCGTTGTTTTGCCTTACTGAGTGTTTCGCGATATGCGTGTCGAGCCCTTTAACGTTCTGTCTTCGGATGATATTGACGATCGCCGTCGTCAGCTTCGGCGCCAGCGCAGTCTGCATCGCTGGCGCAATGGGGCGAGATTTGTGGTGTTGGCCGCGTTGACCGTTGGGGCGATCGCCTTGATTCGTCAACCGGGCTGGACACTCAAGGATGCGAGTGCCATCAAGGTAAGTGGTAATCACTGGTTGCCAGACGATACGATCCGCACCCTCCTGGATCTGAACTATCCCCAATCCTTACTCCGTCTCGATCCGAATGAACTGGCCCAACACCTCAGCGAATCTGAAACCATTGCAGAGGCACGGGTTTACCGTGAATTGATCCCCCCTGCCCTCAAGGTCTGGGTGCAGGAACGTCAGCCCGTGGCGATCGCGTATCCAGCGAATACACCCGTCGTTTCAGGGTCAATGGCGATCGCTGGACGGGGAAGACTCGACGATCGGCTGGGTTTGATCGACGCGAGCGGCCAATGGATGACCTACAAAGATTATGTGAATCGTCCCAAAATGCCACCCCTGCCCACCCTGGCAACCCTCGGCAATTACGACGACTACAAAAATCATTGGGCTGAGGTCTATGCCGAACTGTCCCACAGTAGCGTCCAGATTGCACAGATTGATTGGCGTGACCCCCGTAACATTATCCTGAGTACTGAAATCGGGTCGGTCCATCTGGGTCCGATCGGGTCACGTTTGCCCGAGCAGATTGTTGCCCTCGATCGCCTGCGAAACCTGCCACAACAGGTGGGAGCCGATCGCATTCTCTATGTGGATCTCAGTGATCCCAGGTCGCCCTATGTGCAAGCACCATCGCCTTCCCAGCCACAACCCTAAAATCCCCATTCTGTAACCGTAGATGCCCTTGCTATGATGAGTTGGCCTGAAAAATAAATTGTCAGGCGGCTTTCAGCGTCCGTCATGGATGCAATGGCCAGTGCACGCGAGGCGATCGTCCTTGCAACGGGTGAAAGTTGACTTTTTAGGATCGAACGTAGACACTTCTGTTAAACAAAACTGCTACGATAAGCTCTCTTTTTGACTCCCATGACCCAGGATCGCTCGAACCAGCTTGCGACACCAGCGTTTGCATCTGAGGGAGCCGCTCCGTTCCCCGTTGCGATCGATGCCGCCAATCCGTTCGGCACTCCCGGAACCACTAACGAACACCCACGAGATAACCGAGATAACACTATGCCTGGGGAAGACACCAAAATCGGAGATATCATCCCGAGCAGCGTCGCACGGATCAAGGTCATCGGCGTTGGCGGTGGCGGCGGCAATGCCGTGAATCGCATGATTGCCTCCGATATGGCAGGGATTGAGTTTTGGTCAGTCAATACAGACTCGCAATCATTGGGGAACTCGGCGGCCAAGAATTATATGCAGATCGGCCAAAAGCTGACGCGAGGGCTAGGGGCCGGAGGTAACCCGGCGATCGGGCAAAAGGCGGCGGAAGAATGTCGTGAAGAGTTGATGGCAGCCCTAGAAGGGGCTGACCTGGTGTTTATTACCGCAGGCATGGGAGGCGGAACCGGTACGGGAGCCGCGCCATTGGTGGCTCAGTTGGCGAAGGAAGTGGGCGCTTTAACGGTGGGGATCGTGACGCGCCCGTTTGTCTTTGAAGGTCGTCGTCGTTCCGAGCAGGCCAAGTTGGGCATCGAAGCTCTGCAAAGCAGTGTGGATACCCTGATTGTGATTCCCAACGATAAGCTGCTGTCGGTGATTCCCGAGCAAACCCCTGTTCAGGAAGCCTTCCGTTATGCGGATGAAATTCTGCGCCAAGGGGTTCAGGGCATTTCAGACATTATTACAATTCCCGGCCTGGTGAATGTGGACTTTGCGGACGTGCGGGCGGTGATGGCGGATGCAGGGTCGGCGATGATGGGGATTGGTCACGGCTCAGGCAAGTCGCGGGCGCGGGAAGCGGCAACGGCGGCGATCGCCTCGCCTTTGCTGGAATCTTCGATCGATGGTGCCAAAGGTGTGGTGTTTAACATTACCGGTGGTACGGATCTGACGCTTCATGAGGTGACAGCCGCCGCTGAAACCATCTATGAAGTGGTTGATCCCGACGCAAATATCATTTTTGGAGCGGTTCTCGATGAGCGCCTGCAAGGTGAAATCAAGATGACCGTGATTGCGACAGGTTTTACGCCAAATGCGACCCCCATTCAGCGGGCGATTCCGACCAGTGCCGATATTTTCGGTCATTCAGAGTCCTCTAACGCGCCGTCAGAATCGGGGATCTCTCGTTTTGGCATGGGGCTTGATATTCCAGAATTTCTTCAGCGTCGCCGCTCTAGCGATTCCTAGGTCTGGTTCAAAGTGTGTCAACAGTTGCGGATGGCTTGCGATCGAAACCCACTCATCCGGTCAACGATCGCACTCTATTGCCAATGGGTGATTGCAAGCTGAGTGCTTGCAATCATTTTTTATGCGTGTGATTGGGGTGGCCGCTCAGTTTGTCTGAGAGTGCTGACAATGGGGGACGCATCACTCCAATGTTCTTGACTTGAACAGAATTGATCCGGACAGTAGATTAACCTAGGGAAAATTCTCCAGCTCATATTTGTCGTGATACGTGTGACCTTCATGCGTATTGAGGAAAGGGAATCCTGGATAAATAGAGGATGATTCCCGAGTACACAGTACAGACCCTCGTTATGCTGGGCGGATAGGGCAACACGACCTTGAAGCACAGTCTACAAGCTCTACAGGGTCTGGGCGTCAGGGACGGTTAGGACAATCCCAGGGAACAGTTCGACGCGGTGTTGCCCTGGTTTCATCCTTAGCTACACGTTAGCCACAAGGGTCAAACGTACCTGGAATTCGATGCTTCTGGGTTTGATCGGTGTCTGATGTTACCGATGCATCGTGAGCTATTTTCTTAAGTTACTGAGCCCATGGCTACTTCTGTTCCGCGATCGCTGCTGCCCAAAACACCACTCCCCAAAGAGTTAAGTGTGCTTGAGGTGTGGGGATTTGGACTGAGCGGTTTGCTGCTATGGCTGGGTCCGGCGCCTGCGATGAATGCCGATCTAGGCTCTCAGTCTGTGTTTGTTTGGGGTTTGGCGACGATCGGCGGCATCTTACTGAATTTGCAGGTGCAACATCTCGGGGTTCGCTGGCCGGAGCGATCGGGCGGCACGCCCAACTACACCACGGAACTGCTCAAGGATCGCCCCCTGTTTGCCATCTACGGCGCGATCGGCTACTTTCTCGGCTGGGTTTCGGTTCCCGCCATGAATGGCATCATTTTGACGGACTTGGTGGAAGCAAATCTCAATGCCATTGGTTTGAGTGTGCCGGAAGTCTTGCTCCACATTGTGTTTACCAGCGTGCCGTTCATTGTTGCCCTGAGTGGCACGCGAGCCCTCGGTTTGCTGCACCTGTGCTTTATTGTGCCTGCGGTGGGTTTTTTGCTGCTGTTTTGTGTGCAGGGGTTGGGCTGGCTGGCGATCGCCCCGAGTAGTCCGAGCTTTCTCCCCGATCAATGGTCGAGCTTTTCACTCACCGGCTGGATGAAATGGTACTTTCTAGCGGTGTACGCGGCCTATGGCTGTGAAACCGCCTCCTCCTTCATTGCCGACAATCGCAATCATCGCGCCTCTCTACGTAGCCTGTCCGTGGCCGCGATACTCTTGCCGATCGTCTACTTTGGCGGTTCCTGGCTCCTGATGCGTCTTGCCACCGATCCCAGCTTACAGGACAACGCCTACCTCAATCTGGTGGCCGTCTCTCGCCCCTTTTGGGGCAATGCTGCCACTCTGATTGTGACGTTTCTGATTGCGTCTGGATGTCTGCTCAGTTCAGCCACTGCCGTTGCAAACTCACCTCGCATTCTGTACCAGCTTGCGATTGATCGTTACTTCGCCCCCGTCTTTTCGATCGTCTCGCGGCGTGGCTCCTTCGGCCCTGGATTGATCTTTACACTCATCCTCAGTTTGGCCTGTCTCGTGTGGGGCAATGTCGAGCGAGTGGTAATGATTACCGGCACGGGTTACCTGTCCGGCATGATTGCCATTCACCTTGGGATCTGGCTGCAACGGGGCAAACGTGGTGTCTATCAACCCTATGGAGCCTTAGCCTTTGGTTTGTTGGAGCTGATCGTGTTGGTCGTCGGAGGGCTGGCCTGGAGCTGGCAAGATTTGCTCTTGGGGCTACTGATGCCCTTGGGGGTCTACGGCCTCAATCAAATCATTGCCCGAATACCGTTGCCGCTCTTCTCGATGGCCTGGTGGTTTAGACGTTACCGTCAGGTGAGAACCGAGAGCTTTGGGCGCTTCGTGACCGTTCAAATTTTGGTGCTGATCTTTCTGGTTTGCGGTGGTACATTCACCGGCTGGCAACTGCATACCTTAGTCGCACTGCCCACCGAGGTCGCCAACAGTCCCGAAGTAACAACCAACCTCTTGGTGATTTTATTGCTGGTGATGGGGTTTGTGGGAGTGGCGATCGCCTGTTGGACAAGCCTCCCCCAGGTGGCGGCCATTGCCGATGCCCGTGAACAATTTGAGCGGTTGTTTGCGATCGACAAAGACGGCATTGTCGTGATTGATAGCCACAGTGAAATTCGTCAGGCCAATCCAGCAGCCCAGACCTTCCTGGCCCACACCGGGCAAACGGTTGTCGGACAAACCCTGCACCAGTGTTTACCCGAACTTCCCCCCCAGGTCCAACAGTGGCATCATCGCACCGAAATTAAGCTCCGTTCTGCTCCCTCGGTGCGTGATCCCTCGCCCGATCGCACCCGAGTTCTGGAAATGACCATTTCGCGACTCAGTTTGGATGAAGACTCGGACTATTTGGTGATTTTGCGTGACATCACCGAACAAAAGCGAGCCGAGAATGCACTGCTCGATCAAGCTCAAGCCCTCGAAATTCGCGTGCGGGAACGTACGGCGGAACTGGAGCAGGCTAAGGAAAAAGCCGATGCCGCCAACCAAGCAAAAAGTACGTTCATTGCCAGCATGAGTCATGAGCTCCGAACCCCGCTGAATGCCATTCTGGGTTTTGCTCAGATCATGACCCGATCGCAAACCCTACCCACCGAACACCAAACAAACGTCGGCATCATCGCCCGCAGTGGAGAACACCTCTTGATGCTGATCAACAACATTCTCGACCTCTCGAAAATCGAAGCGGGCAAAACCAGCCTCAACTTACAAAGCTTTGATCTCCACCAATTGCTGCATGATGTCCACGATCTTCTGCACTTCAAAGCTGACGATCGTCACCTCCAGATGCTTTTAGAATACGACGCCAACGATTTGCCGCGTTATATCTGTAGCGATCCGGTTAAACTGCGCCAGGTTCTGATCAATCTGATTGGTAACAGTCTTAAATTCACCGAATACGGTGGGATTGCGGTGCGCGTGGCCCGATCGTCCCAGTCCGCCAATACCCTCGAATTTGAAGTCGAAGATTCTGGCGCAGGCATCGCCCCCGAAGAACTCGACACCTTATTCGATGCCTTTACCCAAACCGCCACGGGCCGACAGGCGCAGGAAGGAACCGGCCTGGGTTTGCCCATCAGCCGCCGCTTCGTGCAACTCATGGGTGGTGATATCACCGTCCAGTCACAACTCAATCAAGGCAGCATTTTTCGCTTTTCCATCCAAGTCACAGAGGCCAGTGCCGAGGAGGTGGTCAACCTCAAACCCCAACGACGCATCCTAGCCCTAGAACCAGGCCAGCCCCAGTATCGGCTGTTGATCGTGGATGACAAGCCCTTGAATCGTCAGCTTTTAATGAAGCTACTGGCTCCCCTGGGCTTTGCGCTGAAAGAAGCCAGTAACGGCCAGGAGGCGATCGAACTGTGGCAAAGCTGGCATCCTCACTTAACGTGGATGGATATGCGAATGCCCGTGCTTGATGGCTATCAAGCAACCCAACACATCCGCCAACTCCCCCCTCCCCCGGAGATCGAAACCAGCAACAAGATTATTGCCGTCACAGCCAGCATGTTTGAAGAGGAGCGAGCCGTTGTCTTGGCCGCCGGGTGTGACGACTTTTTACGCAAACCGTTTCGCGAAGACTCCATCTTCGAGATGCTCGCCAAACATTTAGATGTCCGCTTCATTTATGAAGAGATAGAGGTCAGTGACTCCCCGCCCGATCGCACCGTCCTGCGGCCCCAAGATCTCGACGGTATACCGCGCGATATCCTGGATCGTCTTGTCGATGCGATTGTTTCCTCCGATCTCACTCAAATTTCCCAAGAATTAGACGAAATTTCTATCCATAGTCAAACCGTAGCGAAAGTCCTACGGAAATCCCTCGACCAGTTTGAATATGAACCTATATTAGAATTAATATCTGACACAACAGTCTAACTATGGAATCCTCAAAAAATAACCTAATAGGTGAGATTGTTATCATCGATGATACTCCAGCCAATCTCCGTCTTCTCGCTAGTTTACTCAGCGATCGAGGCTATCAAGTGCGTCCATTTCCCAGCGGGAAACTTGCCTTAGCGGGTCTAGAGCGGTGTGATCCAGACCTGATTTTGCTAGACATTCAGATGCCACAAATGGATGGTTATGAAGTCTGTAAAATTCTGAAAGCCCAGCAACGCACCCGAGATATACCAATCATTTTTATCAGTGCTCTCAGCGAAGCACTCGATAAGGTTAAAGCTTTTTCCTGTGGTGGTGTGGATTACATCACAAAACCCTTTCAAGCGGAAGAAGTGATTGCACGGGTCGGAACCCATATCAAACTCAGCCACCTGCAACAACAGCTACAACATCAGAACAGCTATCAGGCGTCTCAATTAATCGAGCAAAATAAAAAGCTTCAGACCATGAATCAGGAGCTACTCGAACAGTATCACTATGTGAAAGAAGCCCAACTTCAGCTCGTTCAAGCTGAAAAAATGGCGACCTTGGGAAACTTAATTTCAGGTGTCGCTCATGAGGTGAATAATCCACTGGGGTGTATTAACGCGAACTTACAAATTGCCCAGGATTACATCACTGAACTGCTGGAATTTGTCAAACTCTCCATTACCGTGGGCATCCCCTCCGAAGGGGAGATCAACCAAGGTCTCCAGGACTTTGATCTTGAGTTTATCCAAACCGATTTACCGCAACTCTTAGATTCGATTTTACGTAGCACGAATACCATTCGCGATATTAGCGATTCATTACGCATTTTCTCCCGCATTGATAATGAACAAAATAAGGTTTGCTTCAATATTCACGCTGGACTCGATAGTACCTTGCTCATTTTGCGCTATCGCCTGAAAGCGAACCACAAGCGACCGGAAATTCAGGTGATTAAGGAGTATGGTGCTATCTCTGATATTGAGTGTTTTCCGGGCAAACTCAATCAGGTTTTTATGAATATCCTGGCCAATGTGATCGATGCGTTTGAGGAAGCAAACCAGAACCGCAGTTATAACGATATCGAAGCAGCTCCCAATCAAATTTGGATTCGGACGATGTTTGTGGATGGAGCCATCCTCCAGATTGAGATCCAGGATAATGGCCCAGGTATGAGCGCCACGGAACAGACTCAAGTGTTTAACCAAGGCTTTACAACCAAGCCGGTCGGTAAGGGAACCGGCTTAGGCTTGGCGATCGCCCGTCACATTATTGAAGTCGAGCATAGTGGTTCGATTGATCTACACTCTGTCCCAGGAGAGGGATCAACCTTTAAGATCGGTATCCCAATTGTTTGAAATCTTCCCCGTCGTCCCTAGGCGGGGTTTCCGGACTATGCTACCCGCACCGAACCTTTGGCAAACCATGAACAGTTGTGTGCCGATCGCCACGGCATAGGATGACGGTCGATCGAGGCGTGGAACCCAGGGCAAACTGTTCAATTGATCGGCTTACAGACTCCCCTTAAAATGCCCTAAATGGGTCTGACACAAATCGGGAGGGGGTTCACTAAATTTAAAGCCAGTGACGAGATTTGAACTCGTGACCGCTCGATTACGAATCGAGTGCTCTACCACTGAGCTACACTGGCGAATCGGCTAGAACATCATAGCAAGGCTTTTCGGATTTGTTAACATTTTTGAGATTTTTTTCGCCAGAACAGCAACGCGGGGAAGATGACAGCTTCCAACACGAACCCATGACAGGGACGATCGATCACCCGAGAGTCGTGACCGGATCTCGCTGAAGACTTCATACGCTCTACTACAATTGACATAGTGCATACCGGATCTGGCCAAGACGGTATCTCGATCGAGACCAGACATCCGCAGGGTGTCACATAACTCGCGACGTCATCTTTGGCCACCCCACAGTCGTTACTATTGAAAGTCCGCGAGTAGGCATGAGGTTTTGCGACGGGTAGTTCCTATGTATGTTTTCGAGCAAGGCGATCTGTTTCAAGCCCTGTTGACATCGAGCCCGACAGCGATGGCGATCGTCGATCGTCAGATGCACTACGTTGCTGTCACCCATCAATGGACGAAAACGTTCGGTCTTGAGGAGGCCGACCTCCTGGGCACGAGTCATTACGCCCTGTTTCCACAGCACGGCCCAAGCTGGCAGCGTATCCACCAGGCGTGTTTAAACGGCCAAAGTGGTCAATGGCAAGAACCCGAATGTCAACTCCCCAATGGCAAGGTGGTGGCCGCGCAATGGTCGATTCGTCCCTGGCTGGGTTCACGAACCACGATCGAGGCAAGTTCAGAGGCTCCCCCCCCCATTCTGGGTCTTGTCCTATCTTGGGAAGATATTTCTCGAGCCAAACAGGCACTGCAAGCCGCCTGGACGCAACAAAAAAATCTGCATAGGCAGGTGCAAGCACTCACTCGTGCCCTCGAACACGAGCAAAAAGAGCGTCAGCGCATCGATGACATGCTACCCCTCGGACAAATTTCGATTAATAAATCGGGGGATGCGGTGTTTTGGCTGGATCACGACGGGGGAATCTTCTACGTCAATGATTCCGCCTGTCTCTCGTTGGGATACACCCGTAACGAGTTACTCGAGATCAAAATTCACGATATTAATCCGGACTTTCCGCCCGAGATTTGGCCGGACTATCGCGATCAGGTGCGCGAATTTGGGTCGTTTACCTTGGATTCACGCCATCGACGCAAAAACGGCAAGATCTTCCCGGTGGAAATTACGATCACGTCCCTGGTGTATCGCGGTCAGGAGTACATTTGTACCTTTGCGCGGGACATTACCGAACGCAAACGGGCGGAGGCAGAACTGTACCAGGCCACGATCGCCGCTGAAGCTGCGAATCAGGCAAAAAGCTCATTTTTGGCGAACATGAGCCACGAGCTACGCACGCCCCTCAATGCCATTATTGGCTACGGCGAAATTTTGCAGGAAGAAATCGAGGATCTCGACCTGGATGGGGATGAATCGGAAGATTTGATGGCCGATCTCAAGAGCATCACGACGGCGGGACGGCATTTGCTATCGATTATTAGTGATATCCTCGACTTTTCCAAAATTGAAGCGGGGCGTATGGATCTAGCCCCTGAAGAGTTTGATGTTTCGACGCTGATCTACGAGCTGGAATCGACGGTACAGCCTTTGGTGGAGAAAAATACCAACACGCTGAAGGTAGAGTGCAGCCTGAATCTGGGGACGATGTACGCCGATCGCACCAAGATCAGCCAAGTCTTGCTCAACTTGCTCAGTAATGCGGCGAAGTTCACCCACCAGGGAACGATCGTCATGACGGTGAATCGTCAAGAATCCCCCTTCAGCGAGATTCGCAACGAGGCCGAACGCGACGCTGAAGCCAGCAGCAGTGCCGCCGACCCCACGGCCTGGATTTGCTTTCGGGTCAGTGATACTGGCATTGGTCTTACGGATGAGCAGATCCAAAGTATCTTTCAGCCGTTCACCCAGGCGGACGAATCCACAACGAAGCGTTACGGTGGCACGGGTTTAGGTTTAGCCATCAGCCGCAAGTTTTGTCAGATGATGGGGGGCGATATCACGGTGGAAAGCGAGCTGGATGTGGGGTCAACCTTTACGGTTGATCTCCCCGCTGCGGATAAAGCGGCTGACCCCGCCGCCGGTTTGACCCAAACTCGGACGGATCTATCATTCCGATCGGGGTCAGAAATGGCAACGATCGAGCTTGATGAGGATCTCGAATCCGTCACCCAAACCGAAACACCGCTCCTGAATGAAACCGCCGAACTGCTGGAGTTACCGGAGTTTGCGGGGGTTTCGTTTCATGATTTAGCCGAGGAAGAGGACACCGAACCGCCCCGATCGTCGTTTTTGATCGATTCGTTTGACGATGATGCACCCCTAGAAGAAAACGAATGGTTTATCTAGCGTGAGTTCGGGTTAAGGAGTCCCTACTCTGGCGGCTTTCCTTCTCCCTAAATCCCCTTCGGCCCGCTTAGGGCATCGCCTTTCCCAGGACAGGAGAGCAACTTTTAAACACCCAATCCGGTTTCATGAGTAGCACAATTACGTTGATCGTTATTTAGTATCAACCTGCACCTCGACTCCACTCAGTGCTCATCGGAAATCGCTACTTTGTAGCCCGGATTTAGTATGAAGTGATGTTTTTACCACCGTATTCATCGGACTTGAACCGCGTAGAGAAATTCTGGGCGCGAGTGAAGCTGATGGTTGGTCAGTTGCCTGAGGATGGAATGGGCCTGCTAGAGGCTGTGATTTGCTCCTTGGTCAAGCCGTTCTAACCAAATCGGGGATGCTACAGCACCCTGCTCATTCTCAAATATCGGCTCAAAGCCAATAAACACCGTCCTGAAATCCAAGTTCTGCACCGGTATAGGGAACTGCCTGATGTGCAATGCTTCCCTGAGCAACTCAACACAGGTAGTGATGAATATTCTAGCCAATACGATCGATCTGTTTGATGAAATGACTGAACAGTCTAGGTTTGCCGAGTTGGCAGCGCATCTGCAAACTCTAACAATTCAAACGGCCCTAACTGGCAGTACGGTCAAAACCCGCATTTACGATAATGGCAAAGGTTATGACGGAGGAAGCCAAAGCCCGCATCTTTAACGATTTATTTACCAACAAAGGAGTGGGTCAAGGCACGGGGCGGGAATTGGCGATTACACGTCAGATTATCGACGAAAAACATAGTGGAATGATCATGGTAAATTTTGAGATGGGTCAAGGAACAGAGTTACTAGTCCTGTTGCCACTCCAGTAAAACTGTTTTCATCTACTCACTTCTTAGCTATATGCCGAAACAGAAACATTTGCCGACGTTTAAATTTTACTGGAAAGCGAATTTAATTTTTGCGTTGAGCTACGTTAGTTTGGCTGAGGCTTCTCGTTATTTGGCATCAACCCCCGACTCAGTCACACCAGTTTGGCCACCGGATGGGTTGGCAGTGGGTGCTGCGATCATCTATGGGAATGGCATACTTCCTGGTGTGTTTCTGGGGTCTTTTTTAGCAAATATTCAAGCGTTCTGGAATTTCCAGAATCCCATTGCAGTCTTGATCTCTGTGTTGGCTGTGCTGGGGATTGCTGGAGGAACAACGCTCGGAACTTGGTTGGGCAAGACAATACTGGGGCATTCGACTCAGCAACGCCATTCATTAAATCGAGTATCTGACACACTCTACTTTTTGCTATATGCAGGCTTAGTCGGACCGATAGTGAATGCAACGATCGGTGTAGCAATGTTGGTTCTCGCACAGAAAGTGCCGCTGGAGTCTTATCACAGCATCTGGCTAATTTGGTGGATTTCAAATGTTGGGGGTATTTTCATTTTGACACCCTTGCTTTTAAGCGTACATTATTCGCTGCGATCGTCTCAACCAGAAGGGCTGTGGCAGCTAAATTCGACTCTCTTCAAAGCTTGGATGGCTAAATTTTACTCAAAAGGCTTAGAAGCGCTAGTTTTGGTCGGGGCAATTTTTCTAATCGGGAAAGCGGCGTTCTGGAATAAATACCCTGTGGCCTATATCCTCATTCCTTTGCTTGTGTGGTCTGCCTTTCGCCTGGGTTCTCTGGGTACAACCCTCAGTATGTTTATCATCTCAACGATCGCAATTCTAGGAACGGTTAGAGGCTTAGGCAGCTTTGCAGGCCCTGATCTCAACCAATCGCTGATGAGATTGCAGTCATTTGTTGTAGTCGTTGTCTTTACAGGGTTGATTTTAGGTGCAGTGCTCTCAGAAAAGGCATACTCTAAATCTCGTCTCAAAGAAGCCTATTCAGAGTTACAAATTACCAATGATATTCTCGAAAAACAAACTCAAGCGTTAGCAGATAAAAATCAACAGTTATTACAAACACTAGAAGACTTGAAACAGGCTCAAGCACAACTCATTCAAAGTGAAAAAATGTCTGCTCTGGGTAACTTGGTGGCAGGGGTCGCCCACGAAATCAATAATCCGATCGGCTTCCTCAATGGCAGTATCAACAATGGTAAAGACTACGTACAGGATTTGCTGGGACATTTAGTTCTCTATCAGAAACACTATCCTAATCCTGTTGCCCCGATTCAAGACAATGCTGAAGATATCGATTTGGAATTCTTGAGTCAAGACTTACCCAAGTTACTGACATCAATGGAAGGGGCTACTGATCGCATCAAAGGCATCAGTACTAGTCTGCGTACTTTCTCCCGTGCCGATACCACACACAAAGTCAGTGCCAATCTGCATGAAGGACTAGATAGCACTCTGCTCATTCTCAAATATCGGCTCAAAGCCAATGAACACCGTCCTGAAATTCAAGTTCTGCGCCAGTATAGGGAACTGCCTGATGTGCGATGCTTCCATGGTCAACTCAACCAGGTATTTATGAATATTCTAGCCAATGCGATCGATATGTTTGATGAAATGGCTCAACAGTCTACTTTTGCTGACCTACAGGCGCATCCGCAAATCCTAACGATTCAAACGGCAATGGTTACCGCCGATACTGCCGAAATCCGCATCCGCGACAACGGCAAGGGTATGACTGAGGAGGTAAAAGCCCAGATTTTTGACCACTTGTTTACCACTAAAGGCGTAGGGAAAGGAACAGGGTTGGGATTGGCGATCGCCCGTCAGATTGTGGAAGAAAAACATCAGGGGCGGTTGGAAGTTCAGTCTAAATTAGGGCAGGGAACTGAGTTTTTGATTGCTCTTCCGGTATAGGGTTGAGTCGTTCATTACCCTAGAATTGGATTACCCTTGAATCATTAAACTTGTACATGCATCGGCGAAACGTCTTGAAAATAAGCACATTAAGGTAGAGATGCACTGTAACGGTGCTTAGTAACTGAAACTGATGTCTGTTCAGCATCTCAGATCAGAAATACCATTACTCTACATCTTTACCCTCACCGAATTGGTCGGTGGATGTTGGCTTATTCCTCCTCTGGCCTATCCTCTTTCCAACGCTTGAGGGGAATGCAATCGAGATCCAGTTGATCAAACACTCGCGCTACGACAAAATCCACCAGATCTTCGATCGTCTGGGGTTGGTGATACCAGGCGGGAATTGCGGGGACAATTCGCGCTCCCGCCTCGGCTAATGCCGTCAAGTTACGCAAATGGATCAGACTAAACGGTGTCTCGCGCGGCACAACCACCAGCGATCGCCCTTCCTTCAGTTGGACATCCGCCGCCCGTTCGAGCAAATCGGAACTGAGACCGTTCGCCAGCTTGCCCACGGTGCTCATGCTACAAGGCATCACGATCATGCCCCGCGTGCGAAATGAGCCACTGGCAATATTGGCCCCCACATCGCTCGCTGGGTGACAGCGCAGCCGTCCGGTGATCGGAACGCCTGCCTGCGATCGCCAAAACTCGGCTTGCTTAACCGGGTCTGTCGGCATCGTGATTTGATTTTCCGCATTCCAAACCATAGCAGCGGAGCGGGACGCCACCAGCTCGATCGCCTCGTTGGCCTCCAGCAAGTATTTCACCGCACGGACGGCGTAAATCAGCCCCGACGCACCGGTTACACCGAGGACGATCGGGCGTGAGGGTGTGGTGGTGGGACTGGCGATCGGAGGTGTATCAGGATGGGTCACAGAATCATTCCCAGGGCGGGCATCATAGTCTCGTGGATCGTCGAGCAACGGACGAGAACCAACCTATTCATCCATCATGTCGTCCAGGGCATCGTCGGGATGGTAGGCCGTATTCGGTTCTACGTCCTGAACGGAATGCACCGGTGCTAGGTCGATTTGTTGGCGATAATAATCGACGCTTTTAACCTGGACATCCACACGCCCGCCGAGGCCATACTGCTTGCGGCTCTTGCGACCGACTAGGGTTTGTTGGCGCGATCGGTATTCATACCAGTCATCTTTCAACGAGGACACATGCACCAACCCTTCCAGGCGACTCGGTGCGGGGCCATCCTTACCCGATTCGATTTCCACAAAGAAGCCGTAGGACTGTACCCCGGTAATCAAACCGGTGAAGATCTCACCCGTGCGCTCCTTCATCATGCCTGCTTTTTGGAGGCCGCTCAGATCGCTTTCGGCTTCATGGGCCAGGTTTTCGCGCTCCGTCATCGGAATCGCCAAGAGGTTGACCAGGTGTTCAAACTCGCTATGAATTTCCGGCGGCAGCACATTCCAGTTAATTTTGCCCTGACAGGAGGAGTGACGCAGGTTCACCCCTTCCTTGGTGCGGGTGGTGCGCCGATCGCGCCCGTGTTCAAACACAGCATGGAGGAAATATTGCGTCAGCATGTCGGAGTAGCGCTGCAACGGCGACGCGGCATGAATATAGCCCTCCTCTAGGGCAAGGCCGAAATGCTGGCTGACTTCAGGGCTGTAATGGGTCGGTTTGAGGATGGCTTCGAGGAGATAGGACAGGATTTTTTCGTGTTCTGACTCGGCAAAGCGATCGGTAAACGTCTTGAAATCGCTGGGGTACACCTCTTCGTCATCTTCCAAAGCTAGCTCAATCCCCATATTCGCCACCAGCTTGATGGCTTCGATCGCATCGGCAGGATCGACCGCAGGCTGAACCGAATGCAAGACCGGAATTCCCAGGGCGTGGAGATGTTCACCAATACTTTGATTAACCAGCAAAACCACCTCACTGATCATCGTTTGCGCGGCAGACAGGGGCGCTGTCACCATCGCGCCGAGCTGGGTTTCGTCGTCAAAGTGGGCGTGGGTTTCCGGTAGGGCCAGATCAAAGGAACCGCGCTCGTAGCGTTGATCGCGCAGGGCATTGGTGATCGACCAGAGTACACTAATCGTTTCTGCAATCCAAATCGGTTGGCCTTTGAGCTGACCTTTGGGGTTGGCAACGACTTCGCCTTTTTTCTCGGTGAAAAACACAGCCGCAGAGTCATAGGTCAGGCTCGTATCGACCCGAATTACTGTGGGTTGAATTTCGTAGTCGAGTACATCGCCATTGGTGTCGATCGCAAACACCAAGGAAATCGCTAGGCGATCGTTACCGGGGGTTAGATTCAGCGCCTGGATGACCGGCTCCGGCAGCATGGGAATAATCAGATCCCCAAGAAAAATCGCCGTGCCGCGTCGTTGAGCTTCCCGATCGATCGTGGATTCCTGGGGAATATAGGCGGCCACATCCGCGAGGTGAACCGCGAGTTGCCACTGACCGGCCACCTCGCCCGGTGTCAGGCTAAAGGCCCGATCGATGCTAATCGCGGGGTTGTCGGGGGTTGGGTTGGCGGGGCTGAGGGTAAAGGTGGGAAGTTGACGGAGATCGAGACGGTTCGCCGGATCAACCTGAGCCAGCCGATCGCCCATCTGACTGAGCGCCCGTTCGACTTTGGCGGAAAATTTGCGGGGGAGGTCGTGTTTACAGCACACGATATCGATGTCGTTGGCGGTTTCTGCATCACTGCCAAGCACCTGCGCCACCTCTCCGAGGGGTGGTTTAGACCCGAGGGGATAGCGTTTGACCTCCACGTGAACGAGATAGTCCAGGATGTCTTTAAAGTTGGGCTGTTCTTCGAGTTCAATCTCAAACAGGAGACGATCATCGAGCGGCACAGCGCGATAGCCATTGTCCGGCACTTCCTTAATGCGTGCTAACACCGACGGATTCGCCCGCTCTAAAATCAGCTTCACCTCTCCCTCGGGCGATCGGCGGCGACTGCCTTCCTTGATCACTTTCACTAGGACGCGATCGCCATTCCAGGCATTACTCAGGTACGACTCCCGCACATAGATATCATCCGCCCCCTCTTCGTCCTGGATCGCAAAACAAAAGCCCTTGCTCGAACAGCGGAGCCGCGCCTCGACCCACTCATCCGGATCATTACGACGGTAGCGACCCCGATCTTTAGACACCAACCCTAGCTTTTCCAGGGCATCCAGGGCGATTTGTAGTTTTTGTAACTCGCTTTCTTCGTCACATTCGAGCTTTTTTTCTAACGCCTTGGGCGCGATCGATTTGTCGTCGGGGAAGCTAGATAGCAGGGTCGCAATCGAGAATTCCATGGGGGGTCGATCCTTAGTCTGTCTCAGGTAGGTATGGTCGGGTGCTGCGATCGAGCCCAACAAGCGGCCAAACGTGAAGCGGCGGCGATGATCGGGCTCGAGGCATGGCCACAGTTCCTCGCTTTCATCCCAAGTCAGCACTTGTATCGAACGGATGAGGTGAGCAACCTTGTTCGGGTTCGTGGCAGCACGCGTGCGATAGTTTCGATTTAGGCTCGATCGGGCCTCAATCACACGGCATTTACCATTCTATGTTTACGGCGGACATTTTCTTTGCGGAATTTTTTCCCCATCTTCCCAACGCGGGCGAAACGGCGGTGACTTGGGCCCTGTTCTCCGGTGTTACCGTTGCCTCCCTGTGGTGTCATGCTTGCCAGTGCTAGCGCTGACCTCACCAGGGTTACAGCTCCTCATTTGGCGTCAGGATGGGTGTTCAATAGTGTCGTTGATCCGGGTTCTAGGATTGATGACTGACACACCCTAGCCTAAATTGAGGGACGAAAAAGCTTTACGCCGATCGCTGTGTTTCAGGCTTGGATCGATCTGCTCGGCGATCGCAAAGGATTGTCGTGCTTCCTGGGGACGATTCAGCCGTTCGAGCGCCGCACAGCGTTGAAGCCACCCTTCGCTACTCGTCGCCTGAAGTTGCACGATGCGATCGTAATTACTAAGAGCCTCGTCGTAACGTCGCAACTTGCACAGCAACGCACCTCGGGCAAACCAGAGATCTAGGTGATCCGGCCACAGAGTCAGCGCCCGATCGTAACCCAACAGTGCCTCGTCATAGCGTTCAAAGCGTTCGAGTAAGGCGCACCGATCGCCATGACCCTCAAGCCGGGTAATGTCGTTGTCAAGGCCCAGATCGTAGGCGGCGATCGCCGCCTCGGGTCGATTTAATGCGGCCAGCGCAGCGCCACGGGCAAATTCAGCACGGGCGGTGGTGACCCGATCGCGATCGCGGCTGAGGTCAATCGCTTTGTCGTAGGAGGCGATCGCCACGTCGTAACGGTGTACCGCTGCGAGGGCTCGCCCGCGTTCAATCCAAGCGGCCCCATGATCGGGCTGAATTTGTAGCGCGTTGTCAAAGGCGATCGTGGCATCGTCATAACGCTCGAGCCGCAGCAATAAACGCCCCCGCTCCAACCAGCTTGGCGCAAAATCTGGATCGAGGTGTGTCGATCGATTAAAGGCATCGAGCGCCGCTTGATCTTGCTGGGCATCCAAGGCAACCAAGCCTTTGCCATACCAGGCCGCAGCGGATCGCTCCTCGATCGCGATCGCCCGATCAAAACAGGCCCGTGCCGAACCCGGTTCCTGTGAACGTAGCGCCATTCCCTTCGCAATCCAGGCGTCAATATGGTCGGGTTGATGTTGCAGCAGCCGATCGTAACTGGCCAGAGCGTCTGAGGTGCGCTGTAACCGTTCCAGAATAAAACCACGATCCAAGATGGCATCGGCACGATCAGGCGTCAGCACCAGCAGGCGATCGTAGGCCACGAGGGCATTCTGAAAATCTCCGGCATGACGACAGGCGCGGGCATACCGCTCCCAAAGTTCGGCATAATCCGGCACGATCGCGATCGCAGCGGCGTAGGTTTGTGCGGCCTCGGCATCCCGACCACAGGCGGTAAAGGCAGAACCACAGCGCAAATGTAAATCCAAATCCGTCGGACGCAGCACCAGAGCTTGCTGGTAGGCCAAGGCTGCATCCAGAAAGCGATTTAACCGTTCTAAGCTTCGAGCCAGATACAGCCAGACCTCGGGGCGATGACGATCGCATTCCCCGGCGCGTTCCAAACTATTGGCCGCCTCATCAAACCGCTCACGCTCGTACAGCAGCCGCCCGCGCAGCAACCAACCCCACACGTCATCCTCTCGTAGCGCGATCGCCTGATCGTAGGAATCCAGCGCCTCACTGTAGCGCTCAAGCTTGACCAAGGCTTGTCCGCGTCGCAGCCATGCCGGATGTAAACCGGGGTCTAGGTCGAGAGCCCGATCGTAGGACTCAAGGGCGCGATCGTACTGCCGCGCTCGATACCAGCGGTTGCCGCGCCCGAATTCGGGCGACAAGCCCAACCATTGGGATGACGTTTTGAGCAGCCAGCGTTTGAGGCCGTGGTCGTCGGAATAGCTAGAGGAGGTAGGTTCCACGATCAAGATTGCAGTGGGAAAAATAAAGACAGCGAGATGACGGATGGTGTCATTAAGTGTGAGCGATCGCCAACGATTCGCAACCCAGCGATGATGCGACCAACACAACACCAATCCAATGCACGACCATTCTTGCAGACACTTTACGGGGCGAAACACGAGCATTGCGGATTTAGCCACAGATTCCGTCCACAAGGGACTCAGTCAGGCTCATTCTGACCCGATTAAGACCCTGGGAGGGACAGAGCATTGCCCTCCTGTCGGCAGCGCAGGCGATCGCCGCTGCACAGGGCGACGAATATTTCAAATTGTAAACAAGGGTGGTGGGTTTCACCCCACATCGCCTATTCTTAATTCAGTAGATGCACCCTGATGGCAACGCCTAGAGCTTTATGCTCGGGCGTTTTTTTTTGCGCGTGTGTGGCCGATCGTCGCAGAACGGTAGACTTGGACGCCTCAAAGGTCTAGCCCCCGACGATCCCGTGTTGGATGGAAAGGGCTTAATCGATGCGAAACCCGGAATCGGCGATCGATCGCTCAAACAGAGCCGTCGAAACCGATTGCTCCACCGTCCAGACCCCCGGCTTTGCAATCTCCCCAGTTAACACCGCCGCCGCCACACTGCCCGCCCCAACTCCCGCCGCCCGTGCCGTATCGTCATGACATAGCGTCGCCTCCGCCGTCACCGCTTGCCCAGACCCATCGCCTAAATCACCAGCATTAGCAGAACCGTGATGGCTAGCCACCACTCGCGCCCGCATCGCCACTCCGACCCCACTCCAGCGATCGGTCACCTGAGTCATCGCAAAACTCACCTGGGATAAAAATTCGATCGCGGTCGGATGTTGCAGCAACGCCGCCGGACAAAACCGGGCCACCGCTGCCGTTAAATAGTTGTAAAAATCAGGCGCCGAGCCAAATTTGGTGGTGACGCTGCGGGTGTTGAAGTGACGCGCTAGGGTGAGGGTTTCGGGAACGTCGAACCAGTAGGTGCCGATCGTGCCAAAGGGGGACGGAAAGGCGATCGATTCGCGATCGCGATAGGGCAAGACGGATCGCCACTCGCCGTTTAGCTTGGCGGTGAAGGCGTGCTGAAGGGCTAAAAAGGTGGTGCGCATCACCGTTACCCCAGCGCCACCGGAACCGGAAACGGCGTAGTGCAAGGCGATCGAGTCCAGCTCAATCCCGGACTGTGTCTGCTGTTCGACCCGCTCAACGCACGCTTTGACCAAACTATTGGAGAGACCCGGAAACACGCCGGTGTTGATGATCGCGACGATTCCCGCCGATCGTGCCTCATCGTGTAATGCCAACATCGCTTCTGTAAAGGCACGATGGTCACTGACATCGAGATAGTGGGTTTTGCTGGCGATGCAGTACCGCAAGACGCGATCGTCCCGGTAAGCAAAGGGGCCAGCGGCGTGAACCACGAGATCAGCAGCGGCGATCGCAGCGCTCAAAGCAGCCTGATCCTCAAGATCGAGTGTGATGCTGTTGGGTTGATTGGGGTTGGAAGCACGATCGCCAGAATTCGCGTGAACGGGCGATCGTTGGCTGAGTGTAAGGTCACAGGCTAAACCGATCGCACGACAACGCGCCGCTAAATCCCGCGCGATCGCGCCACCAATCCGACCAGCACCGCCCAGAATTAACACCCGTTTCATCGTCGCTGTGTCCTCTCGTGATGTACTGGTTGCCTCTAAAAATTACGGCGAAATCATGCCGAGGTCGCACCCGATCAGGACACCTAAGCCTCTTTTAAGCCTCTTTCGGCCACAGCAGCCGCAACCCGATCGTCGCAAAACCGATCGCGGCGATCCCTTTGAGCAGTTGCGTCGGTAGCACCTGCGCCACCCCTTGACCGAGCAGCACCCCGACTAAACTCGCCAGCAATAACGCGCCCGCTGTTCCGAAAAAAACCGCCTGGGGTGACTTCGAGCTACCCCCCAGGGCGATCGCGGCGATCTGGCTTTTATCCCCCAGTTCGGACAAAAACACCGCTACAAAACTAACACTCAGTAAATCCCAATCCATCGTTCACTTGCCTTTTAATGCGACTAATTTGACTCAATCCACTTTCGATCGGGTTGAAATCCTCTGTTTCAATCCCCTGTTTTAATCCTCAATCTCAATTCCCAACGTCAAGCTTGAATCGCAACTCCAAAACCCAGGGTTTTGTGCTGCGGTGCGGCGATGCCCTGGTCTAGGTCATATCCAACATGTCACCTATCAGCAAGACCGCAATCACCATCAAGGCGATCCCCGCTGCGGTTTCGATCGCCGCTTCTGAAACCCGACTCGCCAACCAGCGCCCCAGCAATACCCCAAGCAAACTCGTCGTCACCAGTGCCGAACCGGCTCCCAAAAAGACCATCAGCGGCTTTTGCGATTCTGCCGTCATCAAGAGCGTTGTGAGCTGGGTTTTGTCGCCCATTTCGGCAAATAAAATCGTAAAAAAAGTGGAGGTAAAAACGCTCACGAACGTCGATTTACCCGGAGTTTTGGCGGTTGTGTTGGGTGTTTCAGAGGGAACGATCGAGGGTTCAGGGGCGGACATGGAGGGCGACCGAAAGAGGGTGAGCTTGAAATCAACCAGAGCGGCGATCATTAACCTTGGCGAATTGTGCAAGATTCAGCCAGATTGACGTGCTGCACGGTGTAGACAGTATCTCACACGGAACTTGTGTCCATCCCGGCTGGGGGCTGTGGAAATTGCGGCTCCGTTGCGGTTGCAGGTGTGGAGCCATAAAAAAATCTCGCACAGGGGATCTGTACGAGATTCGCGCTTAGATTTCAGGCGTGTCATCAAGCCATCGTAGAACTCTGGTCGGGGAAGCTGTGAAACATCTAACCCAACCCAGAGATTAGGGGCGATCCCCTCGCTGGGTCAGCGCTAGACCGGTCAGGGATGACAGCCCTGAATCTGAGCAGGCGTAAATTCTAGAATCGATCTCCAATCCTGATCGTGACAGGCTATGTGAGACAACACGGTGTCTCAAAACGCACCCATCACGATGCGTTAAAGCGGTTGAGACGTCCTTAGATTTATTTTTTGAAGGAATCGAGAAAACTGCGAATTTGTTCCGTTGCAATTTCACGGCCACCCAAGCCAAAGGCGATCGCCGTCGCGACAGCCAATGCACCCAGCAGCAAGCCAAAGGCCAAATTGACAATATCCGGTGCAATGCCCATTTGTTGGAGACCCATCGCAACGGAGAGAACAATAATCGCAACGCGAGCGATTTGACCCAAGAGGTGAGCCTGTTCGAGACCCGATTTGACGATGAGACCAAAGGCCAGATTGGCTAAGTACAGACCGATCGCCAGGACGATCGCCCCTGCGAGAATCTGACCAAAGACCACCGTTAGGCCGGAAATAATCGTATTGAGTTGCGAGAAATCCAGGACATCAACCGCCGCGATCGTCGCGAACAGCATGATGCCAACCCAGATCACAATCCCGACAAATTCCGACGGTGTACGCGCCGCACTGTTGGTCGGAACCAAGCTCGGGTCTGTTTCGGTGGACGTCGGCGAGGTCGGCGGATTGATGCCCATCGACGACAGGATGTTATCAAACCCAAAGCTGGTTAACAGATTGGTGACGATCTCGGAGATGAAACGGCCAATAAAGAAAAAGGCCGCCAGGATGAAGCTAGCCGAGAAGAGTTTTGGAATGATATCCATTACGCTCTCAAGCATCGCGATCGCCGGTTCTGAGATCGCCTTGATATTGAGGGCGTCGAGGGACGAAATCGCGATCGGGATCAAGACAATGACATACACCACCGTGCCGATCGCCGCTGACAGCGACATCCCCGACATCATTTGCGTCAGGCCAAATCGATTACCGAGGGCATCGGTTCCCGTTGCCGCCAGCAGATTGGTGACCACACCACGAATGATGCGTGCTGCAAACCAACCGATCACCCCGATCGCCATGGCTGTAAAGACATTCGGCAAATAGCCGAGGATCTTTTCGAGCATGGCCTGAAGCGGCGTCAGCAAACCATCTTGGCCGAGCGTGTCGAGCACGTTGGGCAAGAACAGCAGGAAGATAAACCAGTAAAGCGCGTTCGCGAGGGTTTCGTTCACCAGGAACGGTGACCCACCCGACTCGGCCAGTTTGTCATCCAGCTTGAATTTGGATAAACCGGTGGTGAGCAGCACTTTAGCCAAGGTTGCCACAACCCAAGCGACACCCAACCAGATCGCAGCTCCGCCCACCTTGGGCAAGAAGACAAAAATCTGATCCAGGAAGTTCGACAATGGAGCCGAGACCATCGCCAGGTCTAGGGCATTGAGGAAGGCAATGATGCCGAAGAGCAGGATCACCCAGTAGATGATCGCTGCTGCCCATTGCTCCACGGGAAACTTGGCCTGACTGCTGCCGTTTGACACCCAGGCGGCCAGTTGGTTATCGAGCTTGGTTTTGCTCAGTAGGGTTTTAACGATCGTGGCTGCAATCGTGGCGGCGATCCAAAATAGGATCAAGATGGCGATCGCGCCGATCACATTGGGTAAAAAGCTGCCAAATTTGCTGCTGATTGATTCAACAAAGCTCAATAATGGCCCAGCATTCGCCTCTGCAAGAGGCGATACACTGAATATTGGTAGATTCGATGGGATATCCCAAATCTCGTTCATACAGTTTTGACTGTTCGTGTCATCGCTCCGTAGCTAGCGTAGGAATGGTGATGACCCAAACATGTCCTCCTATGGTTGAACAACTCACGTAATAGCTGTGTGATTCAGGGATTTGCGATCGTCTCGATCGAAGTCGAGACCAGGCGCTATCCCCAGAACGAAGACGAACATGGCGTAAAAAATGTCGATACGGTTGTTACCGGACCGAACACGCCCTTATCTTACCGATACACACTCGAACCGTAGAGCGTTACCGGCGTTTTATTTACGTTTTCGTTGCGTTTTTCTCGGGGATCGCACGGTTACGGATCTCGGACGTATTCGAACATACGGATAGAAAGTACGTAATTTTACGCCACACCGATCCGTGTTGCTGTTGGGGGTGAACGATCGATCAGGCTCCGGGATGATCTCTCCAGATCAATCCCGAGCACACGACAGCTCAGTGCTGCTGGCGTATCAGGTCACACGGGACAGACACCCTTCACAATGGGAAGGGTTAGCCTTCGTTTTCATCTGTACCTGTGACCTTGAAACCCAATTCCGCCACACGCCACTACGAAAATTCGATCCAGATCGACGCCAGCGCCACGATCGTCGAGCGGTGTTTTACGGATCTCGACTTGATGCATCGCTGGCTCAATCCGGCCTTAACCTGCCACCCGATCGGGGACTGGAGTACCGAGATCGGCGCTCGTAGTCGGTTTACGATCGCCGTTCCCTTCGTGCAGCCCAGCCTCCATAACACCGTAGTCGAACGGTCCCCAGGGCTGATCGTTTGGGAATTTAAAGGATTTTTTGTGGGACGCGATCGCTGGGAATGTCATCCCAACGCGATCGGTACTCAGTTAATCAACCAATTTAGTTTCGAGATCCCCAATCCCCTCGTACGGTTTGGGTTTGATACGTTTGCCGCTCGCTTGACGGAATCGGATATGCAGAAGCAACTACGCCGCTTAAAAGCCGTAGCAGAACGGGAATATTTAGCTGCGCGTTAAGGCACAACGCACAACAGGAAAGGAATGCCATCAACTCAGCCAAAACGGCCTGTCGGAATCTGGACGGAACACCAAGCCGGAGTAATCGGCAAATCAGCAGATTGGTGAATGGATCAAGGGGTCGCTGAATCGGTCGATGACCGATCAAGTTAACGCTGACGGTAATTGATATTACTCAGCGACAGAAGTTGTTCCTCTAACGCTGCGATGCGGTTGTAGGACGCCGTTAACTGAGCCGTCAAGCGCTGGATTTGAGCTTCCGGGGTCATCTTGGTGTCTTCGTCACCATGACGATCGGTGCTCACTAGGTCGCGATCGAGCAAGACATCTTGATGCTCAAACATGGCGTCGAGCTTACTGGTTTCTCGCGATCGCGATCGTTCAGAATGGGGATACAGGGTTTCCGTCTGGCCATCCCGTACGTTGGCATCTGCAAGCAAATAGTCCACATTGGAACTCAATCGCTCAATGAGCGTGTAGAGTGCATCAACTTTATGATCAAGTGTTTCTATTTGTGTCTGGAGATGGTTCATATTACGATCCTCGTCATAAGGCGTGCACTCACTATCCTATGGAGTAACCCTAAGAAATCTATTTTTTCCCTCATTTATTTAACTTTTTCATGCTAAACATTGTGTCAGGCAACATTGTACAAACAAAAACGAGTTATCAATACTCAATAAATAAGAAATCAAACATCTCTTCACAGAAAGATCTGGGATTGTGACTAACGAATATCGGGATTCGCTGGCCGCTGTAAGTCAATTACTGAAAGGCCGATCGGTTAACGCATTGAGTCGTCTAAATCGCCGTTCTTTTTTGACCTATTTGGCCTATATTTCAGCGGCGCCGCTGCTGGGGGGATGTCAACGGGAATCACAGAATTATTTAAGTATTCAGGCCATCAAAAAATCCGTTCCGCGTGCCCTAATTCAAGCCTTTCGACGGGAAATGGGAGGAGCGCTGACCCTAGACTTCAATTCCGTGGCGCAGCGTCAAGATTGTTTCGATTTGCTGCAAAAATGGCAGCGAGAAGCGGGACAAAATCCGGGAAAAGCAGCGGCTCAAGCTGCCGATCGATCGCCATCCTCGGGTCTGTTCTCACGGTCTACATCCACAGCGTCGCAGGACTTGCCCCCCAGTTTGTGTCAGTTGGGGCATTACTGGATGGATCGGGCGGTGGCGCTGGAGGTGATTGCCCCCCTGGATCGCCTGAAAACCTCCTGGGCAACCTTGGCAGCACGATCGCCGTTTGACTGGTTCTATCGTCCCGTGTCACCCGTGGTTGCAACGTCTCCCCCGGACGCCGTGGCTGCGAATTTAACCGATCGGGCTTTGTGGGGAGTGCCCTATCGCTGGAGTAGCACGGCAATCGCCTATCGCACGGACAAGCTCGGAGATTGGCGACCGCGTGATTGGGTTGATCTGTGGGAGAATCCCCAGCTTCAGGGTCGAATTATTTTGCCGGATAGTCCGCGCGAGGTCATTGGTCTGGCTCTAAAAGCCCTGGGCGCAAGCTACAACACCGATCGCCCCGATCGGATTGCCGGTCTGGAGGATCTGCTCGCCAAATTGGGGAAACAGGTGTTGACCTACAGCTCGACGGAGTATCAGCAGGCGTTAACCCTAGGGGATGCCTGGGTGGCGGTGGGGTCATCCCAGGATATTGCCATGATGCCGGAGTATGGTCAGTCGGTGGCGGCGGTGGTTCCCGAGTCTGGGACGGCGCTGTGGGCTGATTTATGGGTGCAGCCTCGCGCCAATGCGGCGGAGGAGGATGCAGAACGCGATGCTCTGGCCCAGCGTTGGATCGAGTTTTGCTGGCGACCGGAGATTGCGATCACCCTATCGCTCACCAGTGGTGCAGCGTCACCCGGTTTATTTGGCCTCGATCGCGATCAGCTACCGTCGGATCTGCGGGAGGCGGCGCTAATCTTGCCGCCGGATGCTGTTTTGGCAAAATCGGAGTTTTTACGCCCGCTCACCTCTGCGGCAGCCGTGGACAGCTACCGCCAACTGTGGCAAGCTTTGCGCTCGGTTTAGCGCCGTGGGATCACGGTTGATCGATTACAGTTGAAAGAATACGACTGTCTATCGATGCTGTACCGCTCACATCACACCACAATGACCGCGACTGTTTCTGCTTCTGATATGCTCCACGCCGATCCGGACCTCACGACGATCGCCCGTCGCACCCGTGAGGCGGCTCAGGGCTTGGCGATTTTGCCGACGGCGGATCGCAATGCTGCGATCGCGGCGGTGGCGGCGGCGCTGAGTGCGGCGGAGTCTGAGATCCTTGCCGCCAATGCGATCGACTGTCAGCAAGCCCAGATCGATGGCATCGCCACCCCGTTGTACAACCGTCTGAAACTGGATGCGGCCAAACTGAGCAGCACGATCGCCGGGGTGCGCGATGTGGGGAAACTGGCCGACCCGGTCGGTGCGGTTCAGATTCACCGTGAACTCGACACCGGTTTAACGCTCCAACGGATTACCTGCCCCCTCGGAGTCCTTGGCGTGATCTTCGAGGCGCGACCGGACGCGGCGATTCAGATTTCCAGCTTGGCGATTAAGTCGGGGAATGGGGTCATCCTGAAGGGGGGACGCGAGGCGATCCATTCCTGTCAGGCGATCGTCACGGCAGTCCGCGCGGGGTTAGCCGCAGCAGGCGTCAATCCGGAGGTGGTGCAGCTTTTGACGACACGGGAGGAAACCCGATCGCTCCTCGCCCTCGATCGCTATGTGGATTTAATTATTCCGCGTGGATCGAATTCGTTTGTGCGATTCGTGCAGGACAATACCCGGATTCCCGTTTTGGGTCATGCCGATGGGATTTGTCATGTGTACGTCGATCGAGCGGCGGATCTAACGAAAGCCGTGACGATCGCCGTAGACTCAAAGGTGCAGTATCCGGCGGCCTGCAATGCCATAGAAACGCTGCTAGTCCACGAGGCGATCGCGGCGAATTTCTTGCCCCAAGTGGTGGCCGCCCTGGAAGCGAAACAGGTGACGGTGCGAGGAGACGCTGCGACACAAACCTATGTGAAGGTTGCAGCGGCCACCGACGAGGATTGGTCTACGGAATATAGCGATCTCATCCTGTCGGTCAAAGTGGTGGCCGATTTTGAGGCGGCCTTGGATCACATCAATACCTATGCCTCACGCCATACCGATGCGATCGTCACGGAAGACGCGGCGATCGCGGCTGAGTTTCTTGCCCGCGTGGACAGTGCCGGGGTGTTTCATAACTGCTCGACCCGCTTTTCCGATGGTTTCCGCTACGGCTTTGGTGCCGAAGTGGGCATCAGCACCCAAACCCTACCACCACGCGGCCCGGTCGGTCTGGATGGCTTGGTGACGTATAAATATAAGCTCGTGGGGAATGGTCATGTGGCGGCAACCTATGCCGGACACGACGCGAAACCATTTACCCATCGTGATTTGGTCTGATTTAGTCTGATTTGGCCTGATTTGGCGTAATTTGTTGTGATTTGCTGCGATTTAGCGAGTATTGGTGATCGAGTTCGTCGGATTCAGGGCGATCGGCCTCAACCCCGTCGGTTTCACGGTGGTCAGCCCTATCGTTGGCTGTCCTCTTGGTCAATCAGGGCGTCGATCGGGATACTGACCTGCGGTTGGATGGTGGGTAGCTTCGGGACTCCCGCTCTGGCTCAGGT
>RDYZ01000112.1 GCA_004293855.1 Oscillatoriales cyanobacterium
GTGGTAGCGATCCAGCCAATTCGACTCGAAGCATTCATCGCGAACCACACGATCGAGTAACGACCACTGGGGGGCGGATATGGCCTCGAAGGTGACTTTACCGCCATAGTCGCGATCGAACTGGTAGATTAACGCCCGATCACTGTCGAGCAAGCCGCGCACTGCGTCTACCGTCACCTGCAAGATTGGCTCTAGCTCTAACGACTGGCGAATTCGTAAGGCAATGTCACTAATGAGGGGATTCCATGATCGATGGCAATCTTGCATGTAACGATCCTCGCAGGGCTGGACGTACACCTAAATTATAAAATTTTGAACCCTGGATTCGGTTGTCCAGCGATATAACCCTGTGACAGGCGGGCTGGGTCGATCGCTGAGGGTAAAGCAGCGTGAAAAATAGTCATCGGTAAAGCCTAATGGTATAAACGGTTGAGTATTTTTCGGTGTGAGGGAGAGTCCATATCGTGGCGATCGCAACAGGAATTGCAATAGGAGCCGGAGCGGTCGTAGGTGCAATCGGCCTCGGGCTGCTGGGATTTGAGGCGAAGTATCGCCAGCGTCAGGGGAATGATCTGGTGTTTAAGCCGGGACGTTGGACGATCGCCGAGCGGAGTGACGATCGGGTGCTACTGGTGGGCGAAACGGAGCTGTACAACGCGACAGACGCCCTCGAGATCATGGTTCCGGAGGTGTCGGCAGAGGTGACTTTGCTGGGCGGTGCGGATCTGCACGGGATTCGATCGGACATTCGCATTACCCCGCAACATGCGGATGCACCGGCGCGTGAGGATGGCTATTGGTTTGCGTATATCGTCAAAGCGAAGTACAGCACCGGCGTTGCGTTTGAAATTGAACTGACCGGCCCCAACCTCGATCGCCTCAAAACAGTCTGGCTCCGCTTTAACTACATGACCTATGGTCCGGCGGGACGCATTCCTAAAATCGGTCACGCGGTCGTCCCCCTGGATTATCCCGATCCCACGGTTCCACCCAATTGGCTCGATCGCGATCGGGCGCAGGTGTTCCCCGTCAAAACTCACCTGCTAACCCACCTGGATGACCCCGTGGAGGTGGTGCGCCGCTACGTGTTGCCCCACGCGCAAGAGGGTGACATCGTCACGATCGGCGAAACCCCGATCGCGATCATGCAACAGCGTTGGCGGTATCCGGCAGATGTGAAACCGGGCTGGCTGGCGAAACGGTTGTGTTATTTCTTCCTGCCGACCTCAAGCCTTGCCACCGTCTGCGGACTGCAAACCCTGGTGGATGTGTCCGGCGCGTGGCGGGTGGGGCTGGCCTTTGCGATCGGGGCGATCGCCAAAATTTTCGGACGTCCCGGTGTGTTTTACCAACTTGCGGGCGAACAGGCACGGCTGATTGACGATGTTACGGGAACCCTGCCACCCTACGATCGCTTTATCGTCCTCGGCCCCCACGATGCCCAAGGGCTAGTCAATCGCATCAAACGCGAAACCGGGCTGGAGGCAGCGGTGGTGGATGTGAACGATCTTCAGGCCGTTAAAATCCTGGCCTCATCCTCGGCCAAAATTGACGGTGTGTTGCAAGATGCACTCCGCAGCAACCCTGCGGGAAATGCCGACGAGCAAACGCCGGTGGTGCTGGTGCGTCCGAAGTTACGTTAGGCAAACTGCTAGAGAGGCAACGATCGATTGCGATCTTCAATCAAGAATCTCAAGACACGAGATAATGGATCAAAGATGCGTGCGTTATCGATGTCGATCTGGGTCTTGAACTTGGTATTAGATTGAGGTTGGTGATCGCGCCTTGATGCTCATCACGGTTTTAGTATGACCTTCGATTCCCACAAACTCGATATCCGTGCTTTGCAATTTCGCGATCTCGATGCGATCGAAGCGCTGTTGCCCCAAGCCCTAACCGCCCGCAGTTCGGGATCAATCCTTGACTTGGCGGCCCACCTCGATCGTATCCGTAGCTATTACGGTCTCCTGACCTGTTTAAGCTGGTTGCCGACCCACTATCAACACCTGTTTTCCGTTTTTGTCGCCGAAAAGAATCGCCAAATTCAGGGAGCCGTTCAGGTTTCGCCGTCCAATCGGGGCGCGACCACGTGGCGGATCGATCGGCTGATTGCCGATCCGAGTCAGGGCGCTCAAGACACCAGCACCGCTTTAATTCGTCACTGCTTACAAAATATTTGGAAAGCCCGGACATGGCTGGCCGAGGTCAAAGTTAGCAATGCCGACGCGATGGCGATTTATCGTCAAAACGGGTTTCAATGCTTAACCCAGGTGACGCACTGGGATTTTAGCGCCGAGTTGCTCACGGCCCTCAGTCAGCGCGAACCCGATTTGCCCAATCTGATGCCGGTGAACAATTCCGATGCACCGTTGCTCTATCAGCTTGATACGGCGGCGATGTTGCCCCACGTGCGTCAGGTTTACGATCGCCACGTGTGCGACTTTAAAACTAGCCTGTTTGATTCGGTGATGGACGGCTTTAAGCGTTGGATGAGTAAAACCGATGCGGTGGCGGGCTACGTGTTCGAGCCGCAGCGCAAAGCGGCGATCGGCTATTTTCACATGCAGCTCAGTCAGCAAGGAACCTTTCCTCACCGTGCTGAGTTAACCGTTCATCCGGCCTATACCTGGCTCTATCCTGAACTGTTGGCCCAGATGGCGCGGGTAACGCGGGAGCTTCCGGCGCAGTCCCTACGCCTCACCTCGGCGGACTACCAAACCGAGCGTGAGGAATTTTTCCAGCGGGTCGGTGCGCGTCCGGTGGAGCATACACAGTTGATGTCTCGATCGGTCTGGCACAAGCTCCGCGAAACCAAGCAAGTTACCCTTGAGGGTCTGCAATTGTCGGATGTTCTGGGTGGGTTCCAACCGGCGCGTAAGCCCATCCCCAGCCGTTGGCTCCAGCATTTATACGAGCTGGAGAGCTATAAAGACGAAACAAATCCGGATACGTCCCACGGCGATCGTAACTAGCCGGATTTTGGCTCGACTGTTCCCAACCCGGTTTTAACAGCCCGTTGTCTCGATCCGGTTTTGACTGTTCCTCTGTTTCTTTTCCCTTTTCAGCACGACCTATGGCAACGATCGCCGTCATTGACTACGACATGGGCAACCTACATTCAGCTTGTAAAGGGCTGGATAATGCAGGCGGTCACACCCTCGTGACCGATGTGCCGGAGGAAATTTTGGCGGCGGATGCTGTGGTCTTACCGGGGGTGGGGTCGTTCGATCCAGCGGTGCAACATTTGCGATCGCGCGGTCTCGAAACCACGATCAAGACTGTGATCGAGTCGGGTAAACCATTTCTCGGTATTTGCCTTGGACTGCAAATCCTGTTTGATCACTCCGAGGAAGGCTCAGAACCGGGCCTTGGCATTATTCCCGGTACGGTGCGCCACTTCACACCCGAACCGGAGATCACAATTCCCCATATGGGCTGGAATCAGCTTGAATATGCCCAACCGGATAGCCCGCTGTGGGAAGGGCTAGGCGGTTCGCCCTGGGTGTATTTCGTCCATTCCTACTATGTCGATCCGATCGACCCCAGCATCAAAGCGGCAACCGTACACCACGGCTCGCAACAGGTGACCGCCGCGATCGCCCGCGATAACCTGATGGCGGTCCAGTTCCACCCCGAAAAATCATCCGATGCGGGCTTAAAGCTGTTATCTAATTTTGTTCAACTTGCGGAGGCTTCCTCATGAGCACCCCTTACCGATCAGCATCCCCGGATTTGACCACTCCTACGAAAATGCCGGTTCCACCGGTCGAGGTCAAGGTTGATGCGATGACGTTAATGACGATCGTGGTCGCTTTGTTAATCGTTCCGTTGCTGCTGTCTGGTTTTTTCTGTCAGTAGTTTTGAAGGCGCTGCGATTCGATCGCCTGCTCGACCAGCCCAGAAACCCCGCCGATCGAGAGCGATCGACGGGGTTAGAACTCACGTATCGTTACAACCACACACCCGTAACGTTAGCGACGGAGGGTTTTTTCCAGCTTGGCAATATCCAGCTTCGTTGTCAGGACAGAATCCGGATTGAGGCTGATCGAGTCGATCCCCAGTTCCACCAGGAATCGCGCAAACTCTGGATAATCGCTCGGCGCTTGACCGCAGATACCAATCTTGCGACCGTTGGCTTTGGCTTTTTGGATCGCCATCCGCACCATAGCTTTGACGCCTTCGTTCCGTTCATCGAAAACATGGGCGACCAAGGCGGAATCACGATCGAGACCTAGGGTCAACTGGGTCAGGTCATTCGAGCCGATCGAGAAGCCATCAAAAATGAGGCTGTACTCGTCTGCCAAAATCACATTGCTCGGAATTTCGCACATGACATAGACCTGAAGGCCATTTTCACCCCGTTTGAGGCCGTGTTCTTCCATCTCGGCGATCACCTTGCGGCCTTCGTCAGGGGTACGGCAGAAGGGAATCATCGGGATGACATTCGTCAGACCCATTTCGTCCCGTACCCGTTTTAGTGCCACGCATTCCAAACCGTAGGCATCACGATAATTCGGGTCGTAGTAGCGGGACGCACCACGCCAGCCGATCATCGGGTTTTCTTCCTTCGGCTCAAACTGACGACCGCCCAACAGGTTGGCGTATTCGTTGCTCTTGAAGTCCGACATGCGAACCACGACCGGATTCGGATAGAACGCGGCTGCGATCGTGCCCACACCCCGCGCTAGCTTATCGACGAAGAAATCGGACTTGCGATCGGCGGGATACAACGCCGTCAGCGCATCAATTTCACGCTTCACCGCCGCATCTTCCAGCTCGTTGAACTTCATCAACGCCAGCGGGTGCGCTTTGATGTTGTTAGCAATAATGAACTCGAGCCGTGCCAGACCCACCCCGTCGCACGGGATGGAGGATAAACCGAAGGCTTCTTCGGGGTTGCCCACGTTCATCAGAATTTTCGTTTGGGTTTCCGGCAGATTATCGATGACCGTTTCTTGCACTTCAAACGGAACCAAACCATCGTAAACCCGGCCCTCTTCCCCTTCCGAGCAAGAAATCGTAATCGCACGTCCGGTATGGATCGCCCCGGTGGCATTGCCACAACCGACGATCGCCGGGATACCCATTTCACGGGCAATAATGGCCGCGTGACAGGTGCGTCCGCCTTGGTTGGTGACGATCGCGCTTGCCTTTTTCATGATCGGTTCCCAATCCGGATCGGTCTTGTTCGTGACCAAGACTTCCCCATCACGGAACTCGTCAAGATTGTGCACATCCAGAATGACACGGGCGTTCCCCTGGCCGATCGCTGAACCAACCGCACGACCCGTAATCAGCACATTGCTTATACCTTTGAGCTTGTAATTACGGAGGACACTGCCGGATTTTTGAGACTGTACCGTCTCGGGACGAGCTTGAACGATAAACAGCTCACCTGTTTCGCCATCTTTCGCCCATTCGATGTCCATCGGCGTATATTGGCCACGAACTTCGCTGTAGTGATCTTCAATGATGCAAGCCCAGCGAGCTAGGGTCAAAATCTCATCATCATTAATTGAGAATTTACCGCGTTCGGAGTCGGGAACAGGCACATTTTGTGTCAGTTTACCGCCGCCCGGATCGTAGATCATCTTGATCTCTTTGCTACCCAGCCGTTTTTCTAGAATGGGCTTAAAGCCAGCTTTTAATGTCGGCTTAAAGACGAAAAATTCATCAGGATTAACAGCACCTTGGACAACATTTTCACCCAAACCATAGGCCGATGTGATCAGTGCTGCGTTTTTAAAGCCCGTCTCCGTATCGATCGAGAACATCACACCGGACGATGCGAGATCCGATCGCACCATTTTTTGCACACCGACCGACAAGGCCACTTCAAAGTGATCGAAGCCTTTAATCGTCCGGTAGGAAATGGCGCGATCGGTGAAGATCGAGGCAAAACAGCGATGGCAGGAATCGAGCACGCTTTTAACGCCATGCACGTTTAAATAGGTTTCCTGTTGACCTGCAAAACTCGCATCGGGTAAGTCTTCTGCGGTCGCGCTCGATCGGACAGCAACGTCCGTATCGTAGCTATAATCCTTGCACGCTTCGCGATATTCTTCATCGAAGCGATCGCAAAACTGATCATCCGCGCCATACCGTTCGCAGAGCTGGTGATAGGCCGTTGAAATCGCCAGATCTAGCTCTTTTGGAAATGGTGTATTCAGCACCAACGCTCGCGCTTGTTTCCCACACTTACGGAGACTTTGAACATTCTCAACGTCTAAATCAGCAAAAATCTCTCGTAATTTGACTTCTAAACCTGCTTTTTTCACAAAATAGCGATAAGCATACGCTGTTGTTGCGAACCCGGTCGGAACACTGACGCCTTTTGTCGCTAAATTTTGAATCATTTCGCCGAGAGAAGCATTTTTTCCGCCGACGTAGGGAATATCTGCAATGCCAACTTCTTCAAACCAGAGAACAAAGCTTGTTTCTTTATTCTCTACTGTTTGAGCCTGAGGAGCCTGAGAGATCATAACTACTTTTCTCCGTCAATCATTCTCTATGTATTTAATCCTAGCGAGATTCTGTTCATGGTGAACATTGCCTCAATGTTTATTGACTTCATTTCGTTATATTTAGAAAACGAAAAGAATTGACCTTCGTTTGCTAATCTAGAAACAGTTTTGTAAATTTTCTGTTACCCCGATCAGAGTCCGTCAAATCCTGCCGACGTTCTGATTTTGGATTGGACAAAACCCTTAAAATACATTCGATTTGATCGCGATCGTCTGTATTTTGCGACCACCTAACATTCCCCTCCCCAACAAGTTGCAACTCCCGGACGATGCCAGGGCTGGGTGTGTCGATCCCAGCCATCCTTCATAACTATTCATAAACTTTTATCTCTGGTTTACGGGTGTAGATTTGTGTGACTGGGCTAAAATCGTCCTGGCTTGAGTCGATGGTGCCTGTGATCTGGCCTCAAGTACCCCGCAGATCTGGAATTTCCATGCAATCAGTCTTCGCCGGTTTCACGTTGCTATGGCTCATTTCGACAAGCGCGATCGCGGCGATTCCCTCCGAGTTCGATCCACGGGTTGCTGTCGAGCCGACCCCGGAGCCATTGGCCATCACTCCCCTAGGGGCCGCAGATCCAGTGCCTGTGCGAGACTTTGTGGATGTTGAGCCGCAGGATTGGGCCTATCAAGCGCTGCAACGTTTGGTCAGTCAATATCACTGCTTAGACGGCGATCGCGAGGGGCGGTTTGATGGCAGGCGATCGCTCACGCGCTACGAATTTGCTGCCGGGTTACACCAGTGTTTGCAGGCGATCGAGGCACGGTTTACAGCGTTGGATGATGCGATCGCGATCGAGGCGGACACCTGGCAAACGATCCAAGCCCTCCAGCGTGATTTTGCTGCTGAACTGGCAGATTTGACCGAGACAACGGACGCACTCACCACACGGCTAGAACAGATCTCAGATCACCAGTTTTCCACCACAACGGTGATGGGTGGGGAGGCTATTTTTAGCGTGGTCGGGGCGATCGGCGGCGACCCGCCGGGTGAGGGTGATCCGAGTGTGACCTTGAACTATCTCTCACGTTTGGGGTTTGTCTCCTCGTTCACGGGACGCGATCGGCTGCGGCTGGAACTTGTAGCCGGTAACTACAGCGATCGGGGCTTGGCCAATCCCGACCGGTTTAATACGGATATGGCGCTGCTCTCGTTCCAAAGCGACACCGATAGCAGCGTACGGCTCAGTAAATTGGAGTATCGCACCGCGATCGGCGATCGGCTCGTGGTCACGGTTCGTCCCGTGGGTTTTAGCCTGAGCTCCGTCCTCACCGCCAACTCGCCCTACTTCGATGCGGGGCGCGGTTCCCTCTCTCGATTTGCGGAAGCCAACCCCATTTTTAAACTCGGATCGCTTGATGCGGGGGTGGGGATTGACTGGCTGCTGGCGAACAATCTACGGCTTCAGGTGGCCTACGGTGC
>RDYZ01000350.1 GCA_004293855.1 Oscillatoriales cyanobacterium
CTAACCGCAGCGTGGCGCACACCGGTGTTGCTCTGGTGGATTTTTGATATGGCGGGGCCGGTGTCACTGCTGCGCTGGGTCGGAACCTATCTCAGTTTTACCTGGCAATCCTTGATCGGATTTTTGCTGGGTTGGCTCCCGGCGATCGAGCACCCGCTCCGCAAGTTGTTGGCGGATCGCTACCCGCGTGTTTGGTTGCGAGTCCTCTCAACGATTTACGCCGTCACCGAGGGCATTGGGCGACCTTATCGATCGCGATCAGTCATCTAAGTCCGTCATCTAAACCAGTCCGTTCTGGTTTCATCCGATTCGATTTCATCCGATTACAACAGAGGAGTGATCGCCATGCAACCCATTGGGGTGTATCTGGTTTTGTGTGGCTACATCATCGGGTTGCTCGTTGCACCGTCGGTGGTGTGGCCCTGGGGGTTAGTGTGGCTATGGGGGGGCTGGCTGGTGGGCGCGATCGGGCCTCGTGTGTGGCGTAGGTCACCGCGATCGCTCACCTGGGTCGGCGTTGGTATCGCCGGATTTCTCGCCGGGATCTATCTCCAGGTACGCCAACCACTGCCGATGGTGGATGATATTTCCCACTACGTCGCCGCCATCCCTCAATATACCGACGTTCACGTCTGGGGCACTTTGCAAGAACGCCCCCAGATTACCCGTGCTGGCAAAGCTCGTTTTCGTTTCGCCGTGGAACAGCTTACCTGGCTTGACGATCGCAACGCAGAACAAACCCAAACCGTCACCGGTTCGGTCTACACCACCATGCCGCTCCTCCAGGTGACGGGCTTGGGCAACGGCGATCGGGCCGAGATCACCGGGCGGCTGTATTTGCCCTCGACACCGACCAACCCAGGACAGTTTGATTTTCGGCAGTTTTTAGCCCAGCGGGGAATTTGGGCGGGATTGGTCGGTGAGTCGATCCACTGGGAGACGGTGGAGGATCGATCGAGCTGGCTAGAGACCATTCGCGATCGCATCGTCCAGGCCCATGTAAACGGTCTTGGCGTACCATCGGGCTTGCTGATGAGCGTGATGACGATGGGGTATTGGGGTGTGGATCTGCCCTACGATTTACGCGATCGCTTTACGGACTTGGGACTGGCCCACGCCTTATCCGCATCGGGTTTTCATGTCGGGATTATCCTTAACAGTGTGTTGAAGTGGGCGGGTGGATCGGCGCGATTTCAGTTTGCGATCGGGTCGGTAACTCTGGTGTTGTATTCGGCTTTGGCAGGATTTCAGCCGCCCGTGTGTCGAGCGGCGTTTATGGGCTGGGCGGGAGTATTGGGTCAGGTGGTACGGCGACGAGTCCGATCGAGCGGTACTCTCTTGGCAATTGCCACGTTATTACTGCTTTGGAATCCCCTACTGATCCAAAATCTGGGCTTTCAGCTTAGTTTTCTCGCCACCTTCGGGCTGATCGTCGCCACGGAACCGATCGCCCGTTTGTTCTCCTGTCTTCCCCTCTGGCTGGCTCAATCTCTTTCCGTCCCGATCGCCGCCACCCTCTGGACACTGCCGCTACAAATCTATGTGTTTAACGTGGTCTCACCGATCGCGATTCCGGTCAATCTGGTGGTGGGCGAGTTGCTGAGTTTAATTACAACCGTGGGATTTTTTAGTGGAATGCTGGCCGTTGCATCACCCGCCGGAGGGAGCTTTTTAGCACAGGGTTTAGCCTACCCCATGCAGTGGATGATCACGGGTTTAACCTGGCTCAACGATCACCTGGGTCGAGTTTGGTTTGTCTCACAAATCACGGTGG
>RDYZ01000113.1 GCA_004293855.1 Oscillatoriales cyanobacterium
TACATATTCGTCGTGAGATCCACCGCGCGACAGTCAAGCGCACCTCGGAAAATACCGGGGAAGGCTAGCACGTTATTGATTTGGTTGGGATAGTCACTGCGTCCGGTGGCGATCACCGCTGCATCCCCCTGGATCAGCTCGGGCTGAATTTCGGGGATCGGGTTCGCCATCGCCATGACGATCGGCTTGGGAGCCATCGACTGCACCATCTCACGGGTTAGCACGCCGGGAGCGCTGACCCCGATGAAGATATCAGCATCGCGCACGGCATCGACTAACAGGCCGGTGTCGTCGCTGGCGAATTCGCGTTTTTGGTCGTTAATGTCCGTGCGCGATTTGGAAATGATGCCCTTGGAATCACACATGACGGTATGGGTTGATCCCGCTTCTAGGAGCAGACGGGCGATCGCGACCCCTGCGGCTCCCGCACCGTTGATTACAATTTTGGTGTTCGCCAGTTCCTTATCAACGACACGCAGCGCGTTAAACAAAGCCGCGAGGGTGACGATCGCCGTACCGTGTTGATCATCATGAAAGACCGGAATATCGAGCCGTTCGCGCAGGCGTTTTTCGATTTCAAAACAGCGCGGCGCGGCGATATCTTCCAGGTTCACGCCACCAAAAACCGGGGCAATGCGGCAGACCGTCTCGACGATTTCGTCTACATCCTGAGTGTTGAGACACACCGGGAACGCATCAACCCCCGCAAACTCTTTAAACAGCATGGCCTTCCCTTCCATCACGGGCATGGCGGCTTCCGGCCCCAGGTTACCGAGACCGAGGACGGCGCTACCATCCGTGACGATCGCCACGGTGTTGCTTTTGATGGTTAGGGTATAAACCAGGTCGGGATCTTCGGCGATCGCACGGCAAACACGACCGACACCGGGCGTGTAGGCCATCGCCAGATCGTCCTGACGTTTGAGCGAGAGCTTACTGTCGATGCGAATTTTACCGCCGCGATGGAGATTGAACGTACGATCGTACACATCAATCAGATGAATATCAGGGACGGCCTTAATTGCATCGACGATTTTGTCAGCGTGCTCGGTACTTGAGGCATTCACCGTAATTTCGCGAATCGCGACCTTATGGGTTTGCTCAATCAAGTCAATTTGCCCGAGGCTACCGCCGACCGCTGCAACGGCATTGACAATATTGGCTAACATCCCCGACTGATTCGGGATTTGACAGCGCAACGTCAAGCTATAACTAGGGTTAGGAGTGAGTTCTACCATGGTGAAAATCGGGCGAGTGGGCTCGCAGTGATAACGATGATGCAAGCTGGATGAAGCGGACGGACTTGCTTAATTCCCTGTTAACTTTAACAGCCTAACGAACGAGTCGATGATGCATAATTCGCTTTAATTTTTGTCTTTAAATCTTCTCTTGAATCTATTAAGTCTATGCGTGTGATTGGTCTAATGAGTGGTACGTCTGTGGATGGCATCGATGCCGCTCTGGTGGATCTTCACGGCGGCGATCGCGATCTTACGCTGGAACTCATTGCAGCTCAGACGATCCCCTACAGCCCAGGGTTACGTCAGCAGATCCTTGATTTAGCCGGGGGGATGCCAATTACCCTGACCGAGTTAGCCCATCTCGATGATGCGATCGCCACCGCTTTTGCCCAAGCCGCGATCGCAGTCCAGGCCAACCACGCCCCCGCAGAACTGATCGGCTCCCACGGTCAAACGGTCTATCACCAGCCTCCCCGCCTCGCGATTCATCCCCCACCGCCTCAAACCCAGCCAGATTTCACCGCGCCATCCCTGCCAGCCGATCACCTGGGCTATAGCCTACAACTGGGACGTGGTGCGACGATCGCTCAGATCACCGGTATCCACACCATCAGCAACTTCCGCGCCGCCGATATTGCCGTTGGCGGTCAGGGCGCTCCCCTCGTGCCTCGGATCGATGCCTACCTCCTGGGTCATAGGGCGCAGACCACCTGCGTCCAAAACCTAGGGGGAATCGGTAACGTGACCTACATTCCCCGGCGACGCCATCTCTCCAGTTCCTTTACCCAAAGCACAACCTCCGACGCCTACAATCCGTTATTCAACCAAGACTTCGATCGGGATATTCGAGGCTGGGATACCGGCCCCGGCAACCTGCTGATCGACCTCGCAGTACAGCTTTTAAGTCAAGGTCAGCAAACATTTGACTGCGACGGTGCCTGGGCTGCGAGCGGATGTATCTGCCAGCCTCTCCTCGATCGTTGGCTGCGCGATCCCTTTTTCGCACAACCTCCCCCCAAATCCACGGGGCGTGAATACTTCGGTCTCGCCTTCACCGAAAACTGTCTCAAGGAAGCTGACGCCTTCAACCTAAGCCCCGCCGACACGATCGCCACCCTAACGGAACTCACCGCCGCCTCGGTTGCAGATAGCTATCGCCGCTTTTTGCCCGCACTCCCCGATCGGGTTTTACTCTGTGGCGGTGGGAGCCGTAACACCTATCTGCACACACGCATCCAGGCACAACTGGGTTCTTCCTGTCGTGTCCAGACGACCAATGATGTGGGCTTGGATGCCGATAGCAAAGAAGCGATCGCCTTTGCCGTGCTTGCCTACTGGCGTTGGCATGACATCCCCGGCAATCTTCCGAGCGTGACAGGGGCGGCTCATTCCGTCCTGCTGGGTGATATTGCCTCTCCCCTGGTTGCTCGATCGTCCACGGTCTAGCAGCATCGCCGATCGGGTGTTCAAGCGTACGTTCAGAACGTGGGGCGATCGTGGCCTATTGCCGGATATGTATGTCAGACAGCCAGGGATCAAAGCCGAGATCAAAGTTCAGAGTGGCTGGATTCGCCTTTGCCCAGTTGGGGAGCAAGAAAGCTATACTAGCCCTATGTCTAAGGCCATCACTTCACGTCAATTGAAATCCCACAATCGAAACCAGGTCAAGGCAGACGTATTGGCTCAGACGACCTCAGACGCCCCATTGCTGTCGCAGGCATCGCCTGGAATGTCGTTGGCGGTACATGTGGTTACCAATCTATCTTTTGCGGACGTTAAAGTGAGTTTGGAACGCAGCCCGGAATATCGCAAAATGGGATGGGTTTGTGTATCCTTTGGGGCGATGCGTTTCAGGGGATGGGGTCTTTGACAGCCCCCAGGATTTCGATCCTCCTTCGGCTTTAGGCCATGCAGAAATGCAAATAGGTAACTCAGTGAATACGCAGCAGCCTTGTGTTGCTGTGGGCTAGCCCTGAGAATCTTCGTCTTTTTGGGGCGAAGAGTGTCAAAATTCTGCCCCTTCACCGTTCCGTCTCTGCATTATCGTGTCTCATACCTTTCTCCTCGAACAAGGCCGCTGGAAACTCCAAGGAAATTGGCTTGATCGCAATGCACCTCCGATTCAGGTGGCGGGTCGAGTGATTGTCGCGTGGAGTCAAGATGATTGGTTTAGCATGGTGACACAGTTCACGTTTCCCAAGGTGGAACGTGAAGCGATTACGTTGCAATATCGTGGGCGTTTGGATAGTGGTGAATGTCAGTACACGTTTGTTCTGCAACATTCGGAGCTGGGGAAGGTTGAGGGTGAGGGCTGGATCACACCAGAGTCGATCGTGCAGCGCTACTGGGCGATTAATGATAAGCAACGCCGCAGTGGCTTCGAGACGCTGCATCGTTTAGACGACCAGCACTATGCGCTATCCAGCGGCATTATGGAAGGACTACATTTAATCAGCGCCATGGATGCAACGTTAGAGTTGCAGTATAGCTAGAGGGTGTGCTGACACATTTGCCTGAAGTGCCGATCGTGGAAAACAGGAATCGTCACTCTGGAGGGTTGTCGCTGACTGGAAAGAGAAGCGATCGAGCTAGATTGATTTAACTCGATGGCATGGTGCGTAAGCGCTCGTTGATGCGATCGAGTAACTTCACAAGACTAGGCTCCTGTTCGAGGCGTTGGGCAATCTTTTCACAGCTATACAACACGGTGGTGTGATCCTTGCCGCCAAACTCTTCGCCAATTTTTGGGAAGCTGAGATTCGTATGCTGACGCATCAGGTACATGGCAAGTTGTCGTGCTTGGCTGATTTCCCGGCGGCGTGAGGCACTTTTTAGATCGTCGATCGGGACATTCAGCTCTAGCGACACGGCCTCAAGCACTGATGCTGGACGTGCTGCCACGATCGCCAATTGCGGGTTGAGAATCGGCGCAATATTTTCCACACGCAACGGCAAACCGGACAGGGAGATATAGGCGACCGCACGAATGAGCGCCCCTTCAAGCTCGCGAATATTCGATTTATAGTTGGTGGCGATGTATTCGATGATGTCGCGTGGCAAACGCATGTTTTCGTATTCAGCTTTCTTTTGCAAGATTGCCATGCGCGTTTCCAGGTCAGGCGTTTGGATGTCAGCAATTAACCCCATCGAAAAGCGCGAACATAGTCGCTCTTGTAAACAGGGGATTTGGTTGGGCGGACGATCGCTTGCCAGCACGACCTGTTTTCCCGCCTCGTGTAGTGCATTAAAGGTGTGAAAAAACTCTTCTTGGGTGTATTCCTTACTCTCGATAAACTGGATATCATCCACCAGTAACACATCCGCCTCGCGGTAATGCTGGCGAAATTCTTGCATACTATCGCGGCGAATGGCGTCGATCAAATCATTCGTAAAGCGCTCGGTCGAGACGTAAAAAATCTTTGTGTCAGGATTGGCATCTAGGCGATAATGCCCGATCGCCTGCATCAGATGGGTTTTGCCGAGACCGACCCCCCCACAGAGAAAGAGCGGATTAAACTCCCGTCCGGGATACTCTGCCACCGCTAGAGCCGCCGCGTGCGCCATACGGCTGTTGGCACCGACCACAAACCGCGAAAATATATATTTACTATTGAGTTCTGAAAATCGCGCCGAGGTCGGTATCATCGGCGGACGTTTTGGCTCACGTCCTGGCTGCGGCCAGATGACCGCATCGGCGATGCTGCCATTGGAGGCGGGATCAAGGGTGAGCTCGACCTCCACGGCATAGCCGATCGTCTCGCTCACCGCCGTCGCGATCGCCTCGAGGTAATACTTTTGCAGCCAGTTCCGCGCGAATGGATTGGGAACGCGCACCGTTAGACGTTTTCCATCAAACTGTTCGGCCTCCGTTGCGGACAGCCACGTCTCAAAGGTCGGCGGACTTAGTTGCTGTTGCAGTCGCTCCAAAACGCTATTCCAAGTTTTTTCGAGGGTTGTAGTCACAGCAACGATGCGATCGAGCGATGCAAAAAAATTCAAACGGTTGAGCCGTAGGTCAAGTGTAGCGTTGCGCTCCCTCCTCCGTGTGTGAGGTGGGCGAATCTCGGGTCAAGCGTTACCTACGAGGAGCTATAGGTTTGGATTTCATTGCAACGTCCACTAGCCAATCGCGCACAACCGGTTACCCAGGGGCCAGCATGATCAACGCTGGACTGTGGGGAAACGATCGCCGATCGCCGTCGTGATCGCCTGTTCCATCTCCTCCATGACGATCGTGTTGCCTAGGGAACTGAGATGGATCGAATCCCGAAACAACTCGTCAGGCGTTTCAGTGCGTGCTTGAAATAGAGGCAAGATATCAACCAATGTAATGTCCTGATCGACCACAAATTCCGCGAGTTGTTGCCGCGCGATCGCCTCATAATCGCGTTGGTTCGGCTCAACCTCCCGCAATAACGGCGTTAAAACCGCCACCATTGGCACCCCATCCGTCTTTAATAACTCGTGAATCTCTCTGATCGCGATTCGGTTTGCCTCTTCAACCCCCATGGAACCCGGTTCCGGAGGGGGAGCAAACTCAGGCTCTGGGAAAAATTGCCGCTGAACAAACTCGATAACGGCAGATACGGGTTTGCGATCGGGGTACGTGACTTTACGACCAACGGGAAGGGAATTCGGCGGCGGAGCGAATAAATCATCCGTATTAATGAGCAAAACGACGAGATCCGCCTGAAAATGGCCAAAACGCCGTAGATAAGCCAGCTCATTCCGTGGACCCCACGAATTCGCCGACGCATTCAATACTTCGATCGTCGTAATTGGATATTGCACCGGCGATTCATCCGTGCCCGAACCCACAATGCGATTCCGCCCGCGCCAACTTGCTAGCCGTTGTTGTAGCCGTGCCGAAATCGTTTCACTTTGATCCGTCCACCAACCACCATTGGCGATCGAATCCCCAATTAACAAAATCCGTAATGTTGTTGGTGCTGGTGGCATCCCAATCTCGCCATCATTACGCATCGAAAAGCGATCAATCCGAATCCGATTGCCAAAGCGCCGTGTTTCCTGGTTGGGAGCCAGTCGGTAGCCTAGATCTGTTTCCGCCAGATAGATCAAAGGATTGCCAAAACCAAAGGCAAGCCGCAAGACCAACTCGAGGAGCAAAATTGACCCGAGAACGATCACCAGAACAATCCAGATGAGTTTCATAAAGTTTGAGTAAGTGGTTTGGTTTGGGTATGTCCAGAGAACGGAGGCATGATCCACCCCAGAATGAGTACTTAATGCCCCTGATCCCGTCCTCGAGTCTGGAGACGGTTACGATCGTGGGTTTCCACAACGTACAACCCTCCAGCCGATCGCTCCATAACATCAACCATTCCGGCGATGTCATCGCTGGCGAGATCGCGATTATCGTAGCGTGATCCTGAGGACAGACCCGCGTCTCCGGTTTAGCGAGCGGCCCGGTTACCCCTATCATGGTTGGGAAAGCAGTGGCAGTTGACCTCATTGGATCGATGGATGTGTCTTCATGCGATAGCTAGCCCGTGAGCGTATCGTGGTGAGATCCGATCGGACTCTTTCCGTGTGAGCTTCGACATCATCAAACCGAACCACTTCAGTGATTCATTCCTTGAGTCAGTGCCACCCGCTCCGCTCCGCATCACCTACTTCGTCAAAGTCCGAACTGAGAAAACACGTGGACTGTCAACACATTTTTAAGACCCCGAATCCTATTATTGGTGTCGTTCACCTCTTGCCTCTGCCTGCCTCTCCACGCTGGGGAGGAGACTTTAAAGCGGTGATCGATCGTGCCGAACGAGAAGCTGTCGCCCTATCCGCTGGTGGTGTTGATGGCATCATTATCGAAAATTTTTTCGATGCACCGTTTTGTAGTGGCCGAGTTGATCCCGTTGTCGTCAGTGCGATGACAACGATTGTTGGACGGCTGATGGGTTTGGTCGCCCAGCCGATCGGCATTAACGTTTTACGCAATGACGCGATCAGCAGTATGGCGATCGCCACCTGTAGTGGCGCAAAATTCATCCGCGTTAACGTCTTTACCAGCGCCATGGTCACCGACCAAGGCATTATCGAAGGCTGTGCCCATGAACTTTTGCGCTACCGCCGCGAACTCAGCAGCGACGTCAAAATTTTTGCGGATGTTTTGGTTAAACATGCCCATCCTCTCGGAACACCCAACCCGACCCTAGCCGTCCGTGAAGCCCTTGAACGCGGTCTCGCCGATGGTGTCATCCTCTCTGGCTTGGCCACAGGAATGCCACCCAGTCTAGAGGATCTCGAATTAGCAAAACGTGCCGCGAGAAATAAACCCGTTTTTATTGGGAGTGGAGCCGACTGGGAAAATATTCCAGAACTTCTGACCGCAGCAGATGGCGTCATTGTCTCCAGTTCCCTCAAACGCCACGGAAATATTGAAGCTCCCATCGATCCGATCCGAGTCAGTCAGTTTGTTGAAGCTGCCCAGCGCAGCCTCACCCATCCCGCGATCACTGAAGTTGCAGCAACCCATCACACCAGCGATCGTAACTCACACCGTACGCCCGAATCCATGCTGCCCTCCTAAACGCTGTACCCAGGTCTCCGCCCCAGAAACATTAGGGTGTGTCTATTACGAGTATCTAGTGTGAATGTGACTCAATCCCAAACGTTATCAAC
>RDYZ01000114.1 GCA_004293855.1 Oscillatoriales cyanobacterium
GCCTTTTTCGTAGCGATCGGCCTCCGACTTCAGGGAGTCCGGCAGCAAATCCGCCACGGACAGTTCCCACCACGCATTCGATCCCTGTTCGGCGATGATGCCTTGGATGTGGGCGATCGTCTCCCCATTCATCAAGGGTTCGCCGGTTTCCTTGTCGTAAAACACGGGAATGGGCAGACCCCAGGAACGCTGACGCGAAATGCACCAGTCCGATCGATCGCCCACCATCGCCGCGATCCGATTCTCGCCCTTCGCCGGAATCCAGGTCACATCGGCGATCGCGTTTAGGGCCGCATCCCGGAACCCGGCCACCGACGCAAACCACTGATCCGTCGCACGGAAAATCGTGGGTTTTTTCGTCCGCCAATCGTAGGGATATTTATGTTCGTAGGGTTCACGCAATAGGAGAGATTGACATGCATCCAACGCTGCGATGATCGTGTCGTTGGCGTCCGTGAGAACATTCAAGCCCGCAAAGGCTTCCCCAGCTTCCTCGGTCAAGCAGCCCTTGGCATCCACCGGCGACAGAATCGGCAAGCCATACCGTTGGCCCACGATGTAGTCATCTTGACCGTGACCGGGGGCGGTGTGCACCAATCCGGTTCCCGAGTCGGTGGTGACGTAATCACCGCCGATCACAATCTCACTGTGGCGATCGTAGAGCGGATGTTTGTATTGACAGTGTTCGAGGCGCTCACCCTTAATCGTATCGAGGACGGTGAGCTTCGTTTGAAAGGTGGTTTCGAGACGCGAGACGGCATCAGCGGCAATGAGTAAAAATTTGCCTGCCGCTGCATCAAAGTTTAGATCCGTTTCCACCACCGCATAGGTCAGCTCAGGATTGATACTCACCGCCAGGTTGCCCGGAATCGTCCAAGGGGTCGTGGTCCAAATTGCCACCCACAGATCGGGGGTGTAATCGCTGAGAATATTCGCCGATTTGTCCGACAGGTTGGTGATTTGAAAGGCGGCGTAGATGCTCGGTGAAATGTGGCCTTCGGGATATTCCAGTTCTGCCTCAGCCAAAGCCGTACCCGAACTCGGACTCCAGTGAACGGGTTTACGTCCACGGTAAATATGGCCCTTGGTGACCATTTCACCAAAAACACCGATTTGTGCGGCCTCGTATTTCGGATCGAGGGTGAGATAGGGGGTGTCCCAATCTCCCCACACACCATAGCGCTTGAAGCTTTGGCGCTGTGCCTCGACGGTTTGCTGGGCAAATTCGGCGGCCTTGGCCCGCAGGCTCAGGGGCGTGAGTCCCTCACGCTCGCTGGCCTCCATGTTTTGCAAGACTTTTAGCTCGATCGGCAAGCCATGACAGTCCCAACCGGGGATGTAGCGTACAGACCGACCCTGAAGAATCTGGTAGCGATTGATGATGTCTTTCAGGATTTTATTGAGGGCGTGGCCGATATGCAGTTGACCGTTGGCATACGGCGGCCCATCGTGCAGCACAAACGGTTCACCGCTGCCTTTGGCTTGGGTTTCGTAAATGGCATGGTCTGCCCAAAATTGCTGGAGTTCCGGCTCGCGCACGACGGCGTTAGCGCGCATGGAAAACCCAGTCTCGGGTAAGTTAACGGTGTCTGAATAGCGTTTTTCTTCGGCCACGGTTCGCTCTCGTTTCCCTCACGATCGTGTGTGTCGATGCGCTAATCGAGTGACAAGCCAAAATTAATGATTAAGAACAAGCCAAACGGCGATCGAGCGTACACTATCTTACAGAGTTCCTGAAGCAAAGCACACTCAATCCCAGCTCAAATTTTCAGACGCAGATTCGAGCCTCTCGGACGATCTCGGCCCCTAGGCCACCCTGAAATCGATCCTGGTGAGGCGTATGCTTCAATGGATACAATCTGTAACCTCTCACGAGTTTGACTTGCTTATGCGCTCGCTCCAGTCACTCACCACGGCTTTTGTTGCATGTTCGATCGCACTGGGATTCGCCACACCCTCCCTTGCGGCCAACTCCAATCAACCAACCTGGACGACCTATCGCTTCACTCAACGGTTTGTCCCGTCTACCCAAAAAGTCGCGACGACCTGGTTGTCTCCCCTTGCGGAAACCGATCAGTTTGAGCGTGTGTTTGAGCGCTGTGCGAATGCTGCACCGGAAGAGGCGCTGAGTGCCTGTGAGCAGGCCACAGCCCTAGAGCCTGATGTGGCGATCGCCTGGGATAACTTCGGTGCGGTGCTGGAACAGTTGGGCCGCTATGAGGATGCGCTCGTGGCCCTGAACCGTGCGATCGCTCTTACCCCGAATGATGCCAACATTTGGTACAACGTCGGCGTTGTCTTGGCGAAATTGCAGCAATACGAATCATCGGTAGCAGCGTTTGAGGAAGCCTATCGCCTCAATCCGGAGGACGACCTCGCCCGCAAGTATGCGGAACTCCTACGCAGTCAGTTGGGTTATTAACGCGCCAGATCCTTAAACCCAGAACCCAGAACCTAGAAATCCAGAATCCAGTGTAAGCGGGGATTGTGCTGTGAGCGAGGCAACATCATTGGCCCAGGATGCGATCGCGTTGCTGCTCGATTTGGCCGAGCGCGGCGAGATTGATCCCTGGGATGTGCGGGTAATTGATGCAATTGATCGTCATCTGCGTCCCTTGATTCCATCCCCAGATCTCGAGGCGGCCAGTAACGCAGTCGGGCGATCGCCCTACGGCGCGGATCTGTCGCGATCGGGCCAAGGATTTCTCTACGCTTCCATGTTGCTGCTCCTCAAGGCTGATGCCCTCGTCGAAGCGGAGTTTCGCGCCGATGACCCTGAGCTTGACCCCAACTTCGAGCTTGACGCTTGGGACCACAGCGACGACCCCAACACCCTGCCGCTCCAGCTCGAAAAAACACTACGCCGCCGTGCGGTAGCGCCGCCCCCGCGTAAGCGTCCGGTGACTCTCCAAGAGATGATCCAACAGATCCAACTCATGGAGAAAACCCTAGCGGATACCCCACGGCCAGCGCGATCGCCCCGCAGTCTCAAACCCAGCAGCAAACAGGCCGCCCGCCAGATCGGCCAACTGGCCCATGCGGAAAACCTCACCGAAACGGCGGACGACATCGACCTATTTCTGTCGGAAAATTGGCCGCAACTTTCCCAGGGTGAACCTTGGATCGACTTCGATCGTCTCGTGGCGGCCTGGTCACCCCAGGCTCCTACTAGCCCCGATTCGTCCGCCTCCACCCCCCATCCATCGCCCGCCCATCATCACGTGGGTACATTCTGGGCTCTGCTGCTCCTCGCCTCCCAATCTCGCGTCGAGTTGCAACAAACAGAGTTCTACGGCGAACTCAAGCTCAGGCCGATTGATCCGGCACTGGTGGTATCGGCTTCGTAGAATGCGAAGTCACGATTCACCACGGGGTATCGTATAGGTTGTGCCGTGTGGTCTCCCTGTGGACAGTCGGGCTGACTTAGAAAGAGCTAAAATCCCATCCAAAACTTATGAAAGCAATGATCTTGGCTGCGGGTAAAGGTACTCGCGTTCGCCCGATTACCCAAACCATCCCAAAACCGATGATCCCCATCCTGCAAAAACCCGTGATGGAATTTTTGCTGGAACTACTGCGGCAGCATCACTTTACCCAGATCATGGTCAATGTCAGCCATCTGGCCCATGAAATCGAAAACTATTTTCGGGATGGTCAGCGGTTTGGGGTAGAGATTGGCTATTCCTTTGAGGGCAAAATCACCGCTGAGGGTGAGTTGCAGGGTCAAGCGTTGGGTTCGGCGGGGGGCATGAAACGGATTCAGGATTTTCAGCCGTTTTTTGACGATACCTTTGTGGTGTTGTGTGGGGATGCGTTGATCGATCTCGACCTCACCGAAGCGGTGCGTTGGCATAAGGAAAAAGGATCGATCGCCACGGTGATCATGAAAACCGTCCCGATCGAGGAAGTGCCAAGCTACGGTGTCGTGGTCACGGAAGAGAACGGACGCATTAAAACCTTCCAGGAAAAACCGGCGATCGATCAAGCCCTCAGCACCACGATCAACACCGGGATTTATATCTTCGAGCCGGAAATTTTTGACTACATTCCCTCGGGTCAGGAATTTGATATCGGGAGTGATTTATTCCCGAAGTTGGTCGAGATGGACGCGCCATTTTACGGGTTGGCGATGGATTTTCAATGGGTGGATATCGGTCGTGTGCCGGACTATTGGCGAGCGGTGCGGAGTGTGTTGCGGGGGGATGTGAAAAACGTCTCAATTCCCGGTAAGGAAGTCGCACCGGGAATTTACACCGGCATTAATGTGGATGTGAATTGGGACAAGGTGGATATTACCGGGCCGGTGTACATCGGAGCGATGACGCGCATTGAAGATGGGGCGAAGATTATTGGTCCGAGCATGATCGGGCCGAACTGTTGTATCTGTGGCAATTCCACGGTTGATAATAGTGTGATTTTTGAGTATTCCCGCTTGGGGCGTGGGGTACGGCTGGTCGATAAGTTGGTGTTTGGTCGGTATTGTGTCGATAGCAAGGGAAATGCGATCGATGTGCAGGCGGCGGCGCTGGGTTGGCTGATCACGGATGCTCGCCAAGATCCACCCACACGGGTTCCGGCGGAACATCAGGCGATCGCCGAGTTGCTGGGCGGTGATGGGAATTCCTTGGTTGGGGATTAATTCCCGCCACCCTGTGGATCGGCGGGGCTTCCCACCGGTCCAGCTTGGGACTCCACCCGGCGAGTTTTTCTTAAACCACGTTTCTGAACTGGTGAGCCCTGCCCACCGGAGTTAATGTATGACTTCTGATCTCAATCCAAAGACCCCGATCGTGATCGCAATCCTCGGGGCAGGCCGTTGGGGTCGCCACCTCATCCGAAATTTTCATCACATCCCCGAGGCCCAGCTTTTAGCGGTGATCGATCCCGATCAATCGCAACGATCGGCGGTGATGGCAGAGGTGGGGGTCGGTGATACGGTGGTGGGGTGTGAGAGCTGGGCGGAGTTCTGTGAACGCGAAGATCTGGCCGACCAACGCGATCGACTCGATGCGATCGTCCTTGCGACACCCGCCACGGCGCACTATACGACGATCGTGGATGCTCTCCAACGCGGGTATCACGTGCTCTGTGAAAAACCTCTCACCCTTGACTACGGGGAATGCCGCCACCTTTGCGACCTGGCACAACAGCACCAGCGCCAGCTTTGCATTGATCACACCTATCTGTTTAATCCAGCGGTACAACGCGGGGCCGAGCTGATTCGCGAGGGGGCGATCGGCGATCCACGTTACGGCTATGCTGCGCGGGTGCATCTCGCGCCGGTACGCCGCGATGTGGATGTGATCTGGGATTTGGTCATTCACGACATCAGCATTTTGAATCACTGGCTGGGGGAAACGCCCCAACGCCTCAGCGCGATCGGCCTCGCCCACTTACAGCCCACCACACCCGATTTTGCTCCGCCGGATCTCTTCCCCCAAGGGTTAGCCGATGTGGGCTTTGTCCGCCTGGTTTATCCCAGTGGTGTCACGGTTCAGGTGCATTTATCCTGGTTTAACCCCGATAAACAGCGCCGTCTGGGGCTAGTCGGTCATCGCGGTACGTTGGTGTTTGACGAATTGGCCGCATCGCCCCTAACGCTGTACTCCGGACAAATGGAGCAGCAGCCATCGGGTCTTTGGGAACCGGTCAATCAGGCGATCGAGCCGATCGCTCTGACGGCGGCGGAACCGTTACGCAGTGTTTGCAGCCATTTTTTGGCCTGTATTCGCGATGATCAGCCATCGGACATTTCGTCCGGCCTAGTCGGTGCGGAGTTAGTGCGGGTGTTACAGGCGATTTCGCGATCGGTGAATGCGGATGGAGCTTGGATTGAGGTCGCCTCGATCGTTGTCTGAGGATTGGTCTACAGCAATCGACCCCAGATACCGCCCATCACACCGATGGCGATCGCAATTCCCACTACCAGCTTGGAAGTTCCAGCACTGACCCCCTGCTGTTGGATAGCCCGGCTTGTCTGAAGGGTGAAAACCGCCAATAGCATTGGAATCCCACTAAATAGCCCTAACACGATCGTCCCTGCAATCACCGCCGCCACCGCACGGCCTAGCCCCTGCAAGGCAAGCCCCGATAGGGTAAACAGCCCGATCGCCACACCGGTTAATGCAATCGCCCCCAGCCCCAAACCGCTCACAATTTGCCACAACGGGCGATCGGCCAGGTTTACACTCAGATTTAGATTGGGTTTGGGGCGGGGCGGAACGGACGGTGACGGGAAAACCTTGACATCCTCGGCTGTGGTGTCGGATTCAGCGGCGATCGTTACCCCAGGCGCAAGTTCCGGCCTCCCTTCCAAGGACAATACCGGTGGTTGTTCCTGGGTTATGGGCGGCGTGTCCACGCCTTCGGAGTTGACCGTAGACCCATCAGAATTCCGCATGAAGCTTCAACATATTGTTGTTACCGTGGATTGTTCACAGTGTTTTAGCCGGAGCATGGCGGTAGGGAGCCACTTGCTCTGACAGGGTTTCCTGTTTGAGCCAATCCACCAAATTATGCGTCCATTCCTGTGCTTCTCCCCAGGTGTTGAGACAGACAAACATCGCATCGGGAAATTGTTTCGCCAGACCCTGAAGCGTTGCATTAATCCCATCGGTCAGCTTACCCGGAAACAAAAAGTGAGGTAATAGACCGATCGTGCGGTGACCGAGGGCGATTAACTCCTCGATTTTTTCTAAAAGCTGACCATCACGAGACCAATAGGCAATCCGGTGGGGTTGAGGAATTTCACGCTGAAGGTGGGTTGCGATCGCCTCCACTTCCGCGTTGCCCCCCATACGTCGGCTACCGTGGGCAACCGTCACCCAGGCATCAATGTCGGGATAGTGCTGCATACGCTCCCGCACCGAACGAGAAAAATCGATCGCATTCCCCAAATGGGGCAGGGTAATCAGCCCCGGCGTCGAACTTACCCGCCGAAAGGGGGCGAGCCGAACCTCCGGCACGATCGTCTCACGGGCCAAACCCGATCGTGCGATCGCGATTTGCGCCGGGATATCATCACACACGTGAACCCCAGACGAGAGGAACAGCGGCACGATATAAATCTGATCGACCGTTCGCTGGGTATGGGCAAACTGCTGAATTTGGACCGCGAGGGATTCCTGGCCAAACTCTAAGATGGCCCAACCCACAGGACACACCAGAGCTTGGGATAAACGCTGGGCTAAATCCGCGATCGCGGCTTGGGGGCGTGGATCTCGGCTGCCATGGGACACGAGCAGATACGCCGTTGTCAGATTCAACAAACTGTCAGTACCTCAGAAACATCGCAACACTCCGAACTTAACTGTTGTGTTGCAACTCTTCAATATATCTTTACTACATTTAGGCGTTGAAAAACCGCAAAAAGAACGACCTTAACCTCAGGAATGTTTCTATTTTTGCGGTTTTCTAGTATTCAACCCCACCGACAGCGACGCGACCGATACCGTCGCGAGTTGACCTTGAGTGTACCCCGTCCGATCGCCGTGGAGCATTGAAATGGGGCAGACCGAACGGCCTCGATTTTTAATGGCCTTGCCGTCGGTTTAACTCATGCTGGCAGAGCTGCGATCGCACGCGGCACTGATATCATGGCTCGGCTTGCCTTGAATATGGCTCCAATGACTGCCTGCATCCATCGGAATTCCGGCTTCGGCTGCCGTGCGATCGAGCAAGGATTGTTGACGATTTTTGATGTGGCTGTAGTGACCATGCATCAGGGCGCGGGCGCGAGCATCGATAGACATAGACATAGTGGCCTCCATTGGCATTAGCAGCGCGGTGAGTCGTCAAGGTGATGTCCCGTTATGATCCCGTGCTGTCTTTGTCTTAGGCTAGCTCTAGTTTTTGTATAAAGCG
>RDYZ01000115.1 GCA_004293855.1 Oscillatoriales cyanobacterium
GTGGAGGCTGGGATATTACCCGAAGTTGTCCGTTTTCCCGGCCAAAATTCTAAGCTAAGAACCCACCAGAACCAGTAACTGTATTGCGCACAATCAAACCACAGCAGAACAAAGACTAGATAGGCACAGGCGAGGGGCGTCAGCATGGCCGCAGGCGATCGAGCAAGACCATAAACCCCGATCGCGATCAGGGTGAAAAATGGAATCGCTCCGGCAATGCCCACCGACAGTAAGGTATCGAGAATTTGGTTGTGGGCTTTATTGGTGGGCATCTCCAGGCGTTTGAGCGTACCGTCGGGCTCACGATAATCAAACCAAAAAACACCGATATCCGTGACCTCAGGTTTCCAGGTTTCCGAATTACTCCAGGGATAGGCAAGGCCAAATCCGTCAAATCCCCAACCCCAGAGGGGGCGCTGGCGAATCCCGTAGGCGGCGACTTTCCAGAGATAGACACGATCAGAGGTGATCTGCGACAGGATCGGGATGCCTTCGATTGGGCGGTTGAGGGTGACCAGACCAATGATCAGGATGATGGTTACCGCCCCGATCGCTAGGAAGCGACGATAACGCCAGCCCAGCATCAACCCTAAACCCAGTAAGCCCGCCAGTAGGGTGGCGCGGGTGCGTGAGAGTAGGACGATCGTCCCCATGAGGCCGAGCAGCGGCCAAAACCACCGCGCGGAAATCCAGTTCCAACGGCGGGCAACGATGGTGAGGAGCGATAACTCCGCGAGGATGATCGAGCTATGGCCCCGATGGGAATACAACCCGATCGGTTGCAGGTCTTTACTAATGTTGGTGACCAGAATGTTGTCTTCATAGCCCGTCATCACTTGGCCCGAGGTGGCGGTGTAGTCAATTTTCCAGTTGATCAATTGGGGAATGCAGGCGATCGCCTGGAGACCCCCGCCCAGGAGTAACCCCAAAACTTGCGATCGCAGCAGGTGCGGATAGGCTCGAAGCACTAGACCATTCGAGAGGCTCGTAAAGGCCACGATCGCCCAGAAGGTCCAACCCGTTGCCATTTCCTCTTGCCCATCAAAGGCACGATCGGGAAAAGGACTAAGGCTCACGGCAACGTACCCCGCCCCCAGGAACAGAACCCAGAGCAGAGCGTAGACACGCCAACGGGGTGGCGGTGGCGGCGATGTCTCCGCTTGGGAACCAAACAGCAGAACCGCTAAATTGGTCAGGGCGATCGCCACGAGCACGTAAACCTTGGGTTGCGTCCAAATGTCACCACGAGTCGCTCCCCAGGGGAAAAAGGCCAGAATGCTGAGGGCATAAAGCGAGGCGTAAACACGGTGCAACATCAGAATTACGGCCCGAACGCCGTCAAGAGGTTAACTGGCTTGTGCCTTGAGCGTTTTCTTTAGAGTTCTATTTTCTAATGGCCGCCCGATCCGGAGGATCGCAACCCTCGTTACAGCCCCAGTTTTTGCAGCACGGGCTTGGTCGAAACGACGTGATGACTTAAACCCAACTCCTGCGGTGAAACCCCCAAGGCCAGCGCCACCAGTTGCGGCAAGTGGAGCACCGGCAAACCCAGCGTTTGACCCCAGACCTTTTCCACTTCGGGTTGACGCGAATCAAGATTGAGATGGCACAGCGGACAGGGGGTGACGAGACAATCCGCCCCCGCATCGATCGCCGCTTGGAGATGCATCCCCGCCATCGAAAACGCTTGTTTCGTGGCATAGCTCGACAGCGGCCACCCGCAACATTTCGTCCGGCCTTCGTACAGTACCGGTGTTGCGCCGACCGCTTCAAATAGATTTTCCATCGATCGTGGATTGTGCGGATCGTCATAGGCCAAGTGGGTTTCACCCCGCAGCAAATAGCAGCCATAGAACGCGGCACACTTCAAACCGGCCAGTTTTTTCGTCACCCGCTTCCGCACCGCGTCCAGGCCATAATCCGCCACGATCGCCCAGAGCAAATGTTTAACCTCCGTCGAACCCCGGTAGGGCGAACAATGCTCTTGGGCAAGGAGACCGTTCACGCGATCGAAATAAGCCGAGTCGTTATCCTTCGCTGCCTTGAGTCGTTCATCCACATGACCGATCACCCCTTGGCAGGTGCTGCAATGGGTCAACAATGGCAGATTCAGATCTTCCGCGAGGGCAATGTTACGCGCGTTGACCGTATCTTCCAGCAGTTGCGAATCTTCTTTGAACGTGCCAGAACCGCAGCAGGATGCACGCTTGAGTTCGATCAGTTCAATCTTCAGTTTGCGAGCCAGCGCCTTGGTGGAGTGATCGAGTTCGCGACATGCACCTTGGGCAACACAACCGGGAAAGTAAGCATATTTCAGCATGGCGGCTCTCGTTCAAATCCTACGTCTAACGCTAAGTATCCAGGTTATCGCAGACACCGATCGACGGACGAGATTTAAAAGCAGCTTGCAGCGTCCAGAGCAGGAAATTGCACCGATCCGCACAAAATCCTGGGTTGCAAGCCGGTGTAGCCCAGGGATGCGCGAGCCTAAGCTATACCGTATCCTCGGGCCGGTTGAGGTCTTCCCACTTGGCGATCGCGCTCAAGATACCCGCTGCCCCTAGGCCGGTCACCCGCTGTTCCAGATCCTTATAATCGGCAAACCCTCCTGTCTTCCGCCGCGCTGCCAACAGGTGTGGAATCACCGCCGACTTGAAGTTATAGGCACGTAGCTTTTTCTCCAAGGGTTTACCGTTCAGGGCGTTAATTTCCGCTAACAGCGACGGGTATTTCGTCGCCAGTGCTTCACGGTTGGCGCGTTGCAGGTCGGCGACGTAGGCGTTTAAGTCGGTACGCTGCTCGCGAAGCTGGGCGGCAATCGCTTCGAGGCGACGATCGAGGTTATCCAGTTGTGTCGGTTCGGGCTGGCTCGACGAGGACGACGAGGACGGCTCATCTCCCGACGGTATCGGTGCGCCATCGCTGACCGTGTGGGTCAGGCTGTCGAGTTGTGCCAATGCGCGATCTTTCTCTCGGGGCAAAATCACGATCGCATTCACCATCTCGCCCGCCCGTCGATCTTTTTCGTGCGCACGCACAGCGGCATAAAACTCAAAGTGGCCGTCAAGGACGGCGTATTGTTCCAGTCCCGTTTCTTCCAAGAGCAACGGCTTGAGCAATCCGCCTGCGGCCAGGATCTGATCCGCGACCGCCTCGATCGCCGTTTCCGCAAAGTGCGATCGGGGAATACTGGACGTAATTAAAACGACATCAACTGTATAAAATCTCGGCATCTTATAACCTACTGGGTTTTCTCGATCACTTCATGAATAAGTGCTTCAAACTCTGACGCGGAACTGTTGGCGGAGACGTCAGATTTGGCAAACTCAAAAATCGACTGCGGTGCAGGAATATCATAATCGCCGTTCTCTTCGGTATAGTTCAGGCTTTTGGAGAGTGCAATCCGTTCGTAGATAATCGAGTCGAATAGCGGCAACTTGTGAATCTCTGTGATTGCGGCCTTCTGTTTGGGAAATGTACTGTTTAGAAAACGTGAATTCGTGGCAATCTTTGACGGCAAAACGCCCAAGAGTTTACAGGGTTCTAAGTTCTTATCCTCGCGGTATTCATTGGACTCCTGTAAAAAGGTGCATACATTCGCTAGCCCTTGATTGGCAAATGGTCTGAGGTCGGAGGGAATAATCAAATACTGGGAGGAAATCACGCCAACCTGAGCATAAAAATTGCGTGATGGTGGCGTATCGATAATGACATAGTCATAGCGATCGGCCACACGGCCTAATTTACCCAGCAGACGCGATCGGCTAGCCGCAATGCTATCCAGTTTATATTGCTTCTCAATTAAATTGATATGAGCCGGAATGACGTCAATTTCGGGACTGTTAAACCCCTGGGATTGACGTACCACTTGCTCGATCGGGTACTCATCGCGCGATGACAGCATATGAGAGACATTGCAGTCTTTCAGGTCATCATCATCTTCAAATTGAAACTTCACCAACCCTGCGGCAAAGGTGGAATTGGCCTGAGAATCCAAATCAATTAACAAAACCCGATAGCCAAGATTGCGTAAACCCGCTGCTAAATTGATCGTTACGGTGGTTTTACCAACCCCACCCTTGTTGTGGTAGATCGCGATAATTTTCATAGTTTTATCCCTGGGTTGTTTCGACGGTGGGGAATCAATGGCGTTCGCGGACAACGCCGACGTCGGCGGTTCGGACTGTGGCGATCGATGGCGTAAAGCCTCACGTCCGATCGTCGATCGGATCGACGCGAGATTAGCGGCAATGTCCCGACCAGCACAGCGGAACATCAGCACGAGATCACGATTTCGTAAACAATAAATCCTAAAGTCGCGCCCATTTGTCAGCACACCATAACGCGCATGGAGCAACGAGAGATATTGTCCCAAGCGCCGCTCAAAGCCATCTAAGGATTTGCGCGGACTTTTGGCCTCAATGGTCAAACTCAATGGCGATTCACCATCGAGTACAAACGGTTGGTGTTGAACCGCAAACGCCAAAAAATCGAGGCGAATATTGCCCAGTGCCACTTCCTGATGCCAGTCATTCGGGCCATAGCCCAGCGCAGGCAACAAAAACTGAACGATCAGCTTACTTTCAACCTCGCTCTCATTTCGCAGTTGCTCCGGATCGAAATCCATAGGGGGTTCAATATCGGTGTCGCTTGACGGGTCTCGATCCAATCAGATGGCGCGAGGTCTGGGCAACCGTACGCCCACGGACGTGATGCAGAATTCCCGAAGATGCCACGGGTAAAAATACGTTCATCGGTTGACCTCGGAGCCGCTCAACCTGCGATTTGCTCGTCACCTTTGGCTTGGCCAAATTCTAAGGTTTTTTGCCATAGTGCGGATTGGGACGGGAGTCGGCGATCGAACCCTGCACGCCTCCTGTTCGATCGACCCACAGCATCAACCACCACGGCCAAACCTGCGGCGAAATGTGTAGGCATTCGTTACACTCACAATCAACTCTGAATCTTTCCTCCGTATCCTCCTTTGTCTAGCCCCATGAGCACCGTTAGTCTTGTTCGTGCCACATCCTACGACCTCGACACCCTGCGCCAGTCGATCGAAACTGTCCTCGAACCCCTCGGCGGGATGACAGCGATCGTCAAACCGGGCGATCGGGTCCTACTGAAGCCGAACCTACTCACCGGCTCGCGGCCAACGAAAGAATGTGTCACCCGCAAAGAGATCGTCTACTGTGTCGCCAAACTGGTGCAAGAGGCAGGCGGCAAACCCTTTTTAGGAGATAGTCCCGCCTTTGGTAGCGCCCAAGGCGTCGCGAAAGCAAACGGCTATCTACCCCTCGCGGATGAACTGGGCTTGCCGATCGTTGAGTTCAGCGGGAAGCGATTTGAGTCGGTCGGCGATGATTTTGATAATTTCCGCCTGTCCAAAGAAGCGATGGATGCGGATGTGGTGATTAATTTGCCCAAGGTGAAATCGCACCTTCAGCTCACCATGACCCTGGGGATCAAAAATCTGTTCGGCTGTGTTCCCGGCAAAATGAAAGCCTGGTGGCACCTCGAAGCGGGCAAGGATGCAAAACGCTTTGGGACGATGTTAGTCGAAACGGCTTTGACGATCGCTCCGGAACTCACGATCATTGACGGCATTATCGGCCACAGCGGCAACGGCCCGAGCGGTGGTGAACCCCAAGCCCTGGGTGTCCTGGGTGCATCCACCGATGTGATCGCCCTCGATGCAGCGCTACTGGCGATCGTCAACGTTGATCCCGATCTCGTACCCACCGCGATCGCCGCCAAAGCCATGGGCGTGTGGCCGGATCTGACCACGCTCCACTTCCCCCTCGAAACGCCGGGAACCCTGGCCGTCACGGATTGGAAGCTGCCATCGGTGCAGATGCCGATCGACTTCGGAGCGCCGCGCATCCTGCGATCGACGTTCAAGCACTTTTACATTCGCTACATCAAAGAACCCCTGGCGGCCTATAGCAGTCAATCCCGTTAGGTCTGGCTCCGACAACGCTCAAGCAACGCTCAAAAACTCGGTCGCTGACGGCTGAGTTTTTTTTGCACATTTTTTGATGGACGGTTTGACGGTTGACGTCACGCTTGACTAACTGGTGATCGGGCTATCATTCCAGGTCTTACGATCATGACGATCGTCTCGTACGTCTCGACCATCACGATCCAGCTTTTCCGGTTCTAGACGCGGACGATCACGCGTATCACGCCCCGCTGTGTCCTCGTCATTTGTCACCGTCAAGGCTTCCGGTTCCGAGGACTGCGCCCGTAAGGCTCGATCGATCGCCCGATCCAGATCCTCTAAACAGTCTTCCCAGAGTTCGCCCGATGTTTGAGTTGCTAAGATTTCACGCATCGCTCCCAGCAAATCGGCATAGGTATATCCCTGATCCTGAATGGCATCAAACAAATCGCCCAGCTCATCCGCCAATGCCTGACGCTTCCGGCGGGCGAGATTGCGAATGAGGCTGTCGTACACCGAACCATAGCGAGCACTCATAGAAACTTCTCCTAAAACAACACGTTCAGGCGATCGCAAATCGCGATCGCGTGGATCATCCTGACAAATATCGACCGTTACAGACTCAACAGAGATCGTCAACGACTCGGATGGTAACAAGTTCGGAACAGCGATGGCCGTCGTTGCGACAGATTCTTCATTCAGCGTCACTAGGTCTTGGTCCGCCGTTGCAAGATCGCAGCTTTGGGGAACCGGGACAAGGTGCGACGGCGACTCAGAAGGTGGATCGAAACGCGAGATCGGGGAATCCGTATCCGTGCTGATCGTTGACTCAGAATCCCGTGGTGACGCAGCCCATAGCGTATTCATAAAATCCGTTACGCCCAGAAAATCGAGTAAGGCGGAAAGGGGATCGCGATCGTTCTGCACAAGGATTGCCCTACAAGTAATGCGCCAAGCGGCCAAATGGCATTACGTACGATCGTACGCGAAATCCATCAACCATGCCGCTCGCAATTCTGACCGAATCCCTCGAATCCTTAAGCAATTATGCTGATCCAAGGATGACACAATTCCCGTTTATCGTTGTACAACAATCCTCACCTTGACCCGCAAATCAGTCAAAACATGTTGAGTCCAGGAAATGATCGAACCTAAGTCACCTCAAAACTTAGGAGATCCAAAGTTTCCGCAACATTCGTATGTTGTAGTTTTCGCCTCGTCTAGGCTAGATTGAGCGATCCCATGACCGGTGTGACCGACCCTAGGGCGATCCCCTCGATTTTTAAGCAGGGCGAGAGTGAACCGATAGGCCGCGATCGATGGGGATTGCTACACCGCATTAAGGCCATAAAACCCAACGGGGATCATCTGATCCCCAACCGAATCCCATCATCCACGGGGCGTATCGCAGTCCATCTAGACCGCCCTCATATGCCACAATCAACCCACCAAAATGCAGCGTTCTTACGACTCTAATTCACATTTCATTAAAGAACTTAACAGATGATCCCCGAACTTAGTGATAAGATTCAGTGAAGTTAGAGATTAACGTTTGTGATGTGTGAGAATCCTGCCAAGAGTCTTACACGAGTGTCGTCAGTTTGGAGTCGCCCCAGTCATGAAATCTTCAGCAAATAATGTTTCGGTAAAGCCTGAGACCCGTAACCATAAAGGCTTCTTTATCCAGGATGCTCAATACGAGCTGATGGGAATTGATGAGTCTGGCTGGGCGCTAATCTGTATTGATGATGTCAGTTGTCACTATGTTGATCCCGATAATATTGAGCCTGAACGTAAAAATGACTAGCTTGGATGACCAAGCGTTGATCGGTGTTGGTTGAGTCTGTTCTGATTTCAGTCCATGAATGAATCTTGAGAGTCAGGTACCTATGGTATCTGGCTCTTTCTTTGAGTTCTTTCGCCAAAGTCTCGTGGGTTAGCGATCGTATTTCTTCATATTTTGCAAGTTTGAGGGGTGATCCGTGGGGGGATATTCGGTCTGTGAGTACGGCTCAAACACGTCACAGCATCGGCAAGTCAAGTGTGAGTCATGCTCGGCGATCGGTAAAAATCTGAGCGATTTTTAGCAGAACAGATAAGCGACGTAGAATAAGGGTTGGACCCAGTGAGCTAAGTTCCTAGCCTCAGTTGTGGTTCTCGATTGTCGCCCCCCACACCGCCGCTGTTATGCAGATTGAATTTCAGATTCTCCGTCAAACTCGTGACACTGCGCCGACGATCGAGCGTTTTACCGTGGAGGCCGATCCCAGTGAGACAATTCTGAGCTGTCTAAATCGGATCAAGTGGGAGCAGGATGGTTCACTCGCATTTCGCAAGAATTGCCGTAATACGATTTGCGGAAGTTGTGCAATGCGAATTAATGGCCGATCGACACTGGCCTGCAAGGAAAACATTGCGGGTGAAATGGCGCGTCTGGAGTTATCGCCGGGGGAAATACCGACGATGACGATCGCACCGCTGGGCAATTTGCCGGTCATTAAAGATTTAGTCGTTGAGATGAAGCCGTTTTGGGACGACCTGGACAAGGTGGAACCCTACGTGAGTACGGCATCACGGCAGTTACCGGAGCGGGAGTTTTTGCAATCACCCGACGATCGGGCCAAATTTGACGCCACAGGGAACTGTATTCTTTGCGGTGCGTGCTATTCCGAATGCAATGCCAAGGAAGTGAACCCCGAATTTGTGGGGCCCCACGCACTTGCGAAGGCCCAGCGCTTAATTGCGGACGATCGTGACGACAAACGTGAAGCGCGGCTCGAACAGTTTAATAATACGGAGTCGGGGGTGTGGGGCTGTACACGTTGCTTTTATTGCAATTCCGTCTGTCCGATGGAGGTCGCACCCCTTGATCGCATCAGTGAGATCAAGGGTGAGATTCTCGATCGCACAACCAAAGACGATAGCCGCCCCGTCCGTCACCGCAAAGTGTTGCTTGAGTTGGTGGAACAGGGTGGCTGGGTTGATGAGCGAAAATTTAGCGTGCAGGTGATCGGCAACTACTTCAAGGATTTGAAAGGTTTGCTAAGTCTTGCACCTGTGGGGTTGCGGGTCGTGGCTCGGGGAAAATTTCCGACCCATTTTGATGCGTCGGAGGGAACCGCAGAGGTGCGATCGTTGATTGCTGCTGTTAAAGCTGAAACGGATAATCCACAGCGGTGATGCTGTGTCGCCATCGGGCTCATTGTTGTGAACCCTCATCCCCCCAGAGCAAACGCAGACTCCCGACACGAATGGATCGATACAGGTCACGGACAGACCGTCAACCCAAATACGCGGACAGACACCGCCCATCGTCACCTCGGTTTCCGGCTCAACGTAAATAATCGACTTCAGCACCGCGAGAATATCCCCCGCCACCGTCGCCGAATCCACGCTTACCTTCTCGCCCTGATTCACCAGCCAGCCATCAAACGGCAAGGAAAACGACCCTTGCAGCGCATTCACCCCCGCGTGTAGTGCACTGAGATCATCAATCAGCAACACATTTTCTGCCGTATCTAGGCTAAAGGTTTCCTCCGGTTGCGACGCCGCAAACACATGATAAAAATCCGGGCTGACCGTCACTTTCGCGCCCATGCTGGCGTGCCCTGTCGGTGTGGCTCCCAGCCGTTTTGCCGTGCCTGCACTGTGCAAAAATCCCGTTAGCTTACCCGCCTCGATCAACGGCACACGGCGCGTCGGCGTTCCTTCCCCATCAAAATAATCCGGTGCGACATTGTCCGCATGACGCGCATCGTTGAACACCGACAGCAGCGGCGACGCCACCACCGTTCCCAGGGAGTCCACCGTGGAAAGGCTGCGGTTATCGAGGATGCTTTGCGCGTTGTACATGTTCGAGAAGGCATTGAGCAAGCTCAAAAAAGCCTCGGGCGAAAAGACGACACGATATTTACCGCTCGGGATTTTTTGGTAGTTGAGGTGCGAGACCGTTTTCTCGGTGGCTTCGGCGAGACATCCAGCGATATCGAGCTGACCGAGACCGGTGTTAACCTTGAAGGCTCCAGCGCTGCGGGGCTTTTTGCCTTCCTGTTCGGTTTTGGTGTAGAGATAGACCGAGCAGGTAGAACCCACATCGCGGCGGCTGGCTCCGTCACTGTTGATATAGAACCGATCGAAGTCGCGCTGGGCGAGGCCGTTGTAGGGAACGCTGGTGATCGCTTCGTGAGACTCAAGCAATTTTTTCTCAGCGTCGATCAGGGTGTCGATTAGTTCCGCGACGGGGGTTTGGGGTTGACGGCGATCGGTGTCGAGTCCCTCGATCGGGGTCGTCGCTTCGGGGCTAAAGTCCGGGACGTTTTCCGTTGCGCCAAAGTCGCTGGCTTCGTAGGCGGTTTGCAAGGCCAACTTGAGGCCATCGAGATCGGTGTCCGTGGTGGACGTAATGCCAACTTGACCGGCAGGATTCCAGACGCGGACGGTGACGCTCGATCGGTTCGAGGCTTTGACCTGCTTCTGTTTGCCGCGATCGACCTGGACGCTGGTTTCATCCACGCTGGAACCGTAAATGTCGTATTTGGTAATACCGAGTTCGGCGGCGATGTCGCGGAGTTGTTGGGTTAGGGTGGTGATTTCTGCGGGCATAGCGAGAGACTTTGTTGATGTTCTGTTTCAGTCTATTTATTATGCTGGGTTCGATCGTGGAACGCCAGACCGCTTATAGAAAGCGGATTTCTGAGTTATGTCGTGTGATTTCCCCTCTTCCCAACTTCACCATACGATGCTGAGATCCAACTCAAAACCCCGCAAAACCGTTTCTCCATCGATGGTCGTCGGACGATCTCGACGTTCCGGCTCCTGTCCCTGGC
>RDYZ01000363.1 GCA_004293855.1 Oscillatoriales cyanobacterium
CGGAGCCTTCGCCGTAGCCTTCGCCGTAGCCGGAGCCGTAGCCGGAGCCGTAGCCGGAGCCGTAGCCGGAGCCGTAGCCGGAGCCTCGCTAGCGCTTGGCATTTATGCCGCTCGCCGTGCCAATCGAGGCGACCCAAAATTCGCTGTCCTGCGTCAACTCGGCCTCAACCTCTCCGCCCTCGGTGGTACAAACTTCTGGGGTGCAAACCTCACCGAGGCTCGCTTCACCGATGCCACCCTCAAAAGCGTCAACTTTACCGAAGCCACCCTCACCCGCACCAACTTCATTGGCGCTCACCAACTCGACAAGGCGAAACCGGGAAAAACTTACCTCGGACACTTTTCCCTTCTCACCGTCCTCACCGATCCCAACAGCGGCTACCAAGCCGACCTCTCCGGCCTCGATCTACGCGGCGCATTCCTCGCCCACGCCAACCTCACCGAAGCGAACCTAAGCCACTGTGACTTAGCCGAAGCAGACCTCAGCGGCGCAGAACTCCGCCGCGCCAACCTGCGCGAAGCCAACTGCATCGGCACAAACTTCACCCGCGCCCACCTCACCGGCGCGTGCCTCGAAGCCTGGAACATCGACCACAGCACCATTTTTGAGCAAGTCGATTGCCAACACGTATTCTTACGAGAAACCGAAAACGCCCAAGGTTCGCGCGAACGTCGCCCCCACGATCCCGGCGCAAACTTTGAACCGGGCGACTTTGAAAAACTCTTCAGCGAAGCCGCCAACCTCGTCGAACTCCTGATCCGCGACGGCCTCGATCCCCAAGCCTTTGGCGCAACCTTCCAAGAACTGATCGATAAATTTGGCGTGGGCTTTGCAGATGTACAATCCATTGAAAAGAAAGGCAACGATGTCCTCGTCACCGTCGCAGTTCCCGACGACACCGACAAAGCCGACTTCGAGCGCACCGCCCTTGCCAGCTACGACGCAAACATCGCTCAACTCACCGCAGAACGAGATCGCGCACAACTTGCCGCCGAAAAAGCCGAACAGCGTGCCGACAATTTGCTGCAAATTGCGACAAATCTATCGAACAATCCCCTAACCATTAATCTCAATAATCAAAACCAAGCCCTGAACCAAGAAGACAACCGCCAAATCGACACCGGCGGCGGTCAGTATCGTGAAATTAGCAACAGCGGCCAATACACCGAACGCCAATAACGACGCCGATCAAGACATAGCAAATAACGATTAAGTTATACCAATGCTCTCAATTTCTGCGATGTATACCTCGTTCCCACGCTTTGCGTGGGAACGATAATTCGTTTGCCCTGGTAGGTCAATTCGGATAATGACACAAGCGGTTCAATTCAGCGCATCCGTATCGTTCGGCACATCGTCCCCATCTTGAGGCCAAATCTCTAGCTTTTCGCGCACCAGACGATCGAGCATCGTCGCAAATTCGGGATTATCTTCGAGATACTTCACCGTATTATCACGACCCTGGCCTAAATTATCACCATCGTAGCTATACCACGCACCCCGTCGCGCTACGACGCCTTCCGACTCGGCCATATCCAAAATGCAGCCCAGACGCGAGATTCCTTTCCCAAACAACACGTCAAATTCTGCAATTCGGAACGGTGGTGCGACCTTGTTTTTCGCGACCTTTACTTTGGCTCGAATGCCATACTCTTCGGTTCCCTTTTTCAAGGTTTGAATCCGGCGAATATCCAAGCGTACGGAGGCGTAAAACTTCAGGGCGTTACCACCGGTCGTGACCTCCGGATTACCGTAGCTGATGCCAATTTTCTGACGAAGCTGGTTCAGGAAAATCACGGTACAGCCTGATTTCCCGATATTGCCAGTAATTTTACGCAGGGCTTGACTCATGAGCCGTGCTTGCAAACCGACATGGGTGTCGCCCATTTCGCCCTCAATTTCCGCACGGGGAACCAGTGCCGCGACTGAGTCCACAACCACCAGATCGACCGCCATCGATCGCACCAGTTGATCCACAATCTCTAGCCCCATCTCACCCGTGTCGGGCTGTGAGACGAGCAGATTGGCAATATCCACCCCCAACTCCGCCGCGTAAACCGGGTCAAGCGCGTGTTCGGCATCGACAAAGGCGGCGATCCCGCCCTGCCGTTGCACTTCCGCGATCGCATGGAGCGCAACAGTCGTTTTTCCCGAGCTTTCCGGCCCGTAGATCTCGATCACACGACCACGGGGCAAACCACCCCCTAGGGCCAGATCTAACGTCAAAGCTCCACTGGAAATCGTCTCGACCCGCATTTGCGGTGCATCGCCAAGACGCATGATCGAATTTTTGCCGTAGGTGCGTTCGATTTGATTCAGAACCAGGTCGAGCGCCTTTTGTTTGTTGGGGTCGTTTGCGTTGAGCTTGGTCATGGTTGCGGGGGGAGGGGCAGCGTGGGCAGGGAGTCCGTGCGATCGGTGGGTGGTTTGGGGGGCGGATTTCAGGCCGTCAACCTGGAATTCCAAACCCCGTAAGGCCAGTAATCTGGGAAAACCCAACCGAATCAGTGGCAATGGTAGCTGATCTTAACAGCCTCGCTTGGGGAGCGGAGGAGCCGTTTATGATCGCACCAACATTCCAAAACGATCGAGAGGCGAGACTATATATAGAAAAAAGTACTTTTTTCTATTGTAAACCACTTATGGTACACATCGAGAACTGACACAAAAATTGCCAAAACTCTTGATATTTTGTGATGAACGGACGGCTTGCACCCTCGAAGCTTGTGGCAAAGCTTGTGGCAGTGTATTCGTCTGGAGGTCACAGGATGGTGAAACTGTGCTGCGGCTTGAGGCGGTCACCCTGGTG
>RDYZ01000364.1 GCA_004293855.1 Oscillatoriales cyanobacterium
CGTGGTCTCTTGGCTCCAAGAAGGGCTGTTTTCCTCTCTCTGATAGATTTTGAGAGATGTGTATACACCGTAGCATATCAGGGGTGAGAACCCGGTTGGCAAACGGACGAATAACTGCCGATACTGGATCGTGAGTGATGAGAGTCAGACCTCGCCAACACTCAACTTTTGTTTCACTGCGCCGCTACTGTGCCGTACCTGCTGTCATGAGCTTAGACATTCGCCAACTCTTCCAAGCGACGAATCCGGGCTACACGCTGAACGTTGAAAATGAGGCCGATCGCCGTCTCTATATCGACTTTTCCGGCGTGCGTGGCAGCGGTCTGATCAGCGAGATGCGCGAAAATATCAGCTTCTTTTCACCGGATAACCCCACGGTGCAGCTCTTTACCGGGCATATTGGCTGCGGCAAATCGACGGAACTGCTGCGTTTGGCGAGCGAGTTACGCCAAGAGGGTTTTCACGTGGTGTATTTCGAGTCGTCCCAGGATCTCGAAGTCGGCGATGTGGATATTAGCGATATTTTGATGGCGATCGCACGGCGCGTCAGCGAAAGCCTGATCAAGCTCGATCAAATCGAACTCGAAAAACCCAAAGGTTTACAGGGCTTACTGTCTGGCGCGGCGAAATTGCTACAAACTGAAATCGATCTTTCGGCGGAAGCCTCCCTGCCGGGAATTGGGACGGTGAGCGCCAGCACCGAAGGATCGTTTTCGGCCAATCTGGGCGTGCCAGGGATTGGGCAGGTGTCTGCCAGTGATCAGGAGGGAATTTCCCTCGTCGCGTTGGGCATTGGCAAAATCACAGCGCGGGCGAAAAATAGCCCGGAGTTACGCAGCAAACTACGGGAATATCTCGAAGTGCGGACGACCAATGTGCTGGATTCGATCAATCGTGAGTTGCTTGAACCGGGGATCGATCGTCTCAAGGCGATCGGCAAAAAAGGCTTGGTGGTGATTGTCGATAACCTCGATCGGGTTGAGCGTAAGCCCAAGCCCTGGGGGCGTCCGCAGCCGGAATATTTGTTTGTCGATCGGGGCGAACAACTGCGTCAGCTCAACTGTCACGTGGTCTACACCATCCCCTTGGCGCTGCTCTATTCCAACGACCTCAATCAACTATCGAGCCGGTTTAATACCGATCCTGTTGTCCTGCCGATGGTTCCCGTCTGTCATCGCGATGGTCATGAACACGTCGAGGGCATGGAACTCGTGCGTAAAATCATTTTGGCGCGGGCGTTTCCCACTCTCAGCGATATGGAGCGCGTCACGAAAATCACCGAGCTGTTTGATACACCGGAAACCTTCGATCGGCTCTGCAAAATTAGCGGCGGTCATGTGCGCGAAATCCTTCGCCTGCTCAACGATTGGATTAAAAAAGATCGCCAGTTGCCGCTCTCGCGTGCCGGTCTCGAACAGGTGATTCGGACTCGTCGTAATCACATGATGTTGGCGATTACCGATGATGAGTGGGCGTTACTGCGTCAGGTGCGCGATCGTAAAAAAGTCATGGGTGAGGCGGGATACGACACCCTGATTAGCAGCATGTTTGTCTACGAATATCGCGACGCGGAGGGCTACTGGTTTGATGTGAACCCCATCTTAGCCAGCGCTCCGGAACTCCAACCCTTGACCTGATTCGGGTCGGTTGAGCGGCCAGGGAGAACGACACCCTAACCCAAAATCCAGAGCCGATCGCCGTCATAACTCCAATCGATCGCGACCGGCATGGG
>RDYZ01000116.1 GCA_004293855.1 Oscillatoriales cyanobacterium
CCATCGGAACTGCTTGGGTTTGTTGGAGTGAAAGATTATCGATGGGTGCGGGAATCATCTCGCCTCGTAAGTCCAGCAATTGGACGAGCATGAGATAGGCGATCGCCAAGATGAGTGAAATAGCACCCGTAATAATGGCTGTGAGTTTGGAGCGATTCATCACGATGAACGCCCAGAATACCGAGCGTGTAGATTTGCAGTGGGCATTGTATCGGTTTGTAATGATTATGGATCAAGATTGTGAGTCACAGTCAAAAACTCTGGAAGAACACCACCATTGCATCAGCAACGAAGTCTGCTATGTCTTCTGCTAAAGGTTAGGCTTGACATTCTAGGGCAGATCATCAATTAAAAAACTAGCGCCAACCCCGTCAAGGAAAGCCCCTAGTTTTTTGAGGTTGTTCCACAGCTTACCCGACCCAGGTTCTAGGATTAGTTGATGATATGCCCTAGCCTTGTGTACATCACAAATTCCCCACATTCCTTTTGATAACCTTGCGTTATGACTGTTCCACTCCTTGAGCTTGATCGCCTTTCAATCACTTATCCCAACGCCACTGTTCGATCGGCAGATGGTGTTTCATTTTGTCTGCATGGGGGAGAAATTCTCGGGTTGGTGGGTGAATCGGGGTGTGGTAAATCGACCCTGGGGCGTGCTGCAATTCGGTTGTTGCCCGAAGGAAGCCGGACGGAGGGAGCGATTCGGTTTCGGGGTGAATCGGTCTTAGACTTCGATGCTGAACGGTTACGACAGTTTCGGGGTGAAGCGGTGGCGTTGGTATTTCAAGATCCGATGACACGTCTTGATCCACTCATGACGATCGGCGATCATTGTCTGGAAACACTGCGAGCCCACCGCCCCAAATTGGATCGCGCAACCGCTCAAGCTAAAGCCTTAGACACCCTAAAAACAGTCAAAATTCCTCCTGAACGCTGGGCTCAATACCCCCATGAATTTAGTGGCGGGATGCGTCAACGGGTGGCGATCGCCTTGGCTCTCTTACTCGATCCGAAACTTATCGTGGCGGATGAACCGACCACAAGCCTCGATGTTACGGTGTCAGCTCAAATTCTAGATGAGTTATCGCGCCTGTGCCGTGAGCGCGATTTAGGTTTACTGCTGATCTCCCATGATTTGGCGATGGTGGCGCAGTATAGCGATCGAGTCGCGGTGATGAATGGCGGTCAACTGGTGGAATGTGACACGGCTGAGACCGTTCTACAAACGCCGAAGCATCCCTACACTCAATCACTCCTGGAGGCCGCGCTCCACCTCCATGCGATCGCCGATCGTGAGGCGATTTCCGAGCCTAGTACAGACGATAGTGCAACCGCTCAGACTCCCACATCTCAGGCACTATCGAGATCAGAGAATGACACGAGCAGCACCACGTCTATCTCGGCCACCGATCCACGTGATGTCGTTATTCGCGCCATCAATTTAACCCAGCACTACACCCTTGCCGAAAATCCTTTGGCGGCTTTGGTTAAACGCCTACGTCACGGCAAAGCACATCCAGGACGCGATCGCAAAATTCGTGCTGTTGATGGCCTGAATTTTGAAATCTTTCAGGGTGAGATTCTCGGGCTGGTGGGTGAATCCGGTTGTGGTAAATCAACGCTATCGCGGACGTTGCTGCAACTGATTCCGCCTACCAGTGGCCGGGTGGAATTTCTTGGGCGTGACATTACCCAGCTATCTCGTCAGGATTTGCGCCAGCAACGTCGCCAAATGCAGATGGTGTTTCAAGATCCACACGCCTGTCTCAATCCGATGATGACGATCGGTGAGGCGATCGCCGATCCATTATTGGTGCATCACCTGGCCGATACCGTAGATGCAGCGAAAGATCAGGTGCTGGCCATGCTTGATCGCGTTGGTCTTGAGCCCGAGTTTTACGATCGCTACCCCGATCAGCTCTCCGGCGGCCAGCAACAGCGTGTCGCGATCGCCCGCGCACTCATCACCCGTCCAAAATTTGTGATTTGTGATGAACCGGTCAGTATGCTGGATGCCAATGTGCAGTCACGAGTCTTGGATCTTATGCGTGATCTGAAAGATGAGTTTCAACTTACCTATTTGTTTATTACCCACGATCTATGGGTGGCGCGATATTTCTGCGATCGAATTGCCGTAATGCATGGTGGCAAGATTGTCGAACTGGGTGAAACCCAAAGCGTTTTTCACCGGCCACAACATCCCTACACTCAAACTCTGCTTGGAGCAGCTCCGCTCCTCTCCCGGACCGCAACGTCCGCTTCCTTTAACCCATAACACCGCCGGATTTGGTATCAACCGTAAGCTCTCCGGTGTGGGTCATTAACTGACCTTACTTGGGTCGATGGGATCAACAACATTCGAGGGTGAATTATGATCGCGTTGCCAGTCGGGTGGAACGCCTGTAAGAGGTGAGTCGAGTAATGTGGCATCTCGTAACTCATGAATGGCCTGCTCCGAAACGCTAGAACTGGGATTCGGTGTTGCGGGTGTAGTGCGACGATCGCTCAGTGCCTCAACCTCAGAAGGACGATCGTTATTCGTGTTATCCGTGGGAGACATGCCAACTTCGGCAGAAGCCAAGGACTTAACCAACGTCACCTCAGCATCTCCTTCCTGTACTCCAGAATCAAGGCTCTCTGTTGGGGGGTGAGTCTCACCGGTTTGGGTCTCAAAGGCAGCACCAGTCAACTCCGCAATCAGTTCGGGACTTAACGGTGCCGTTTGATCAGGTAATTCAGTTTCCTGGGAGGAAGGCTCAGGACGCTGACGACTTGTGTCCGGGGAATAATTCAGTAGTGGCTCTGAGAGGGGTAGGTCATTGGCGGGATTCGGGTCAATGTGGTGCAGATAAATGCGCTCAAGACGCGGCCCATCTGCGGAGTGGACGGAAAGCTCAAGGTCATCAATCCGGCAGGCTTCACCCACCTCCGGGATTTTCTGCATGTGGAAGATCAGTAACCCTGCAATGGTTTGGTAGTCTTCGGAAATGGGCAAATTGAGATCGAGCAGATCATTCACTTCTTCAACGTGAAGCTGGGCGCGAACTAAAAACTGACGCTCATCAATAAACTCCACATTGGGTTCCTCGGAAGAGTCTGCATCGAGGGAGTCACCAAAAATTTCTTCGATCGCATCCTGAAGCGTCACCAACCCTGCCGTACCGCCGAACTCATCAACGACCATCACCATACTTTGAGACGATCGCTGCAAAAGCGGCATCAGCTCAACGAGGGGGGTATATTCTGGAACAAAACGTACAGGAACAATCCAATCGGTAATCGGTGTATCACATCGTTCTTGCGAGGCGGTGAGGGGTTCTGCAAGATCCTTCACACGGATGATGCCTCGAACATCATCAAAGGATTCACCGATGACGGGATAGCATGAGTGACAACTGGCCGCAACCTCTTCAAAGACATCTCTGATCGTGGCCTGACTCTCAATCACACAAACTTGGGTGCGTGGCGTCATAATCTCTTCCACGGTCACGTCACCAAATTCAAAAATATTACTTAACCATTCACGCTCTTCTGCTTCTAGTCCTGTGACTTCGCCTTCTTTAGCGATGATCTGTTGCAGTTCCTCAGACGTGACGTGGTTGTAGGCGGTGAGGGTTGAGATTCGCACCCCAAAGGTTCTCAACAAAAAGCGAGTCGATTGATTAATCGCCCAAAGAAATGGACGAAAGCAACGGGCGATCGCCAAGCTGGGTGGGCCAAAAAATCGCGCCAGTTGTTCTGGATAGAGCAGAGCGAGGGATTTGGGGCAGAGTTCACCGAGGACAATCTGAAGATAGGCGATGAGGGCGAAGGCAACCGGTACGGCGATCGTGTGGGCAATGATCGGCTCTGGAGTAAGCGTCGGTGGCAGGTAATGAAACAGAAAAACGACAAACTGCGCCATCGTTTGTTCGCCAGTCCAACCGAGGGCCAGACTGGAGAGGGTGATCCCGAGTTGAGTCGAGGACAGAAGTAAATCAATATCGCGCTGGAGAATCTGTACGGTTCGAGCCTGCGTATCCCCAGATTCGACCAAGCGATCAATCTGCGATCGACGTACGGAGACCATGGCGAATTCTGCGGCCACAAAAAACGCATTGATCGCGATCAAGACCGTAATCAGTACGAGGCCAAATCCCAGGCGAGACTCATTGAGGGGATCAACCTCGATGCTGGCATGGGCCGGGTTTGCCAGGATTGCAATGGACAGGGTTACGATCACCAGTGCGATCGCTGAAGCCATTCGCGGTCGGAGAAGGATGAAGGGGTTAACGCGACGATCGTGCTTCAGGAACGGAACGGGTGACGTTGTTGATGAACGCCAAGGCCAAACACGTAAAGCTGATTTGCCGTAAGACATAGCGCGGGCTAGATAAACACCAAGCTTGCGATCGTCCATTATTGATTAGTACCTAGGGCACGATTGGGGTCTGCAATCTGTGCTTCGACTTGCTTGAGGATATCGTCTTCACGCAGAAACTCAACGCTATCGGTCTGCACAACACTATCGCCGCGCCCGGATGTGTGATTCGTCGGTCTGACATCTGGCTGAGTGACGCCTTGGAGCGCCTCTCGACCGATCGCAAATCCCCAAAAGGCACTCAGGACACCAGCCCCCACCACTAAGGATAGTAAGCCGATCGTCAAAACAATCGTGACGCGTAGCTTCATAGCAAAGATAGGGAGATCGACGTTAGGAAGAACGAGAGCTTTGATCGTAAAACAAGATTGAAGGGTTGACGAGCTGACCTGCGATCGCGCGAACCAGAATTGCGCCACTTCTACCCGTGGATTCGCGGTTAGGAGCGTTTGGGCTCAACAAACTGATCGGGATCTAAACGGTGTAAAGCAGAAAAGCTAAACCACTCAAGCACAGGGTGACTAGATAAAATGTGGCCACAACGTTAATCTCCGACCAACCACACAGTTCAAGATGGTGGTGAAAGGGAGCCATTTTAAACAGACGTTTACCCACACCCTTTTCATCTTTCGTGGCTTTGTAGTAGGCAACCTGCAAAATGACAGAAAGGGTTTCAAAGAAAAATAGTCCGGTGACCAAGAGGAGGCCAAATAGGGTGTTAGAGGCGATCGCCACCCCCGCCAGAGCCGCACCGAGGGCCAATGAGCCGGTATCCCCCATAAACACCCGTGCCGGATTGCGGTTAAAAAAGAGAAATCCTAAACAGCCGCCACTCATGCAAACACAAAACAACGCGAGAGCGGGCGAAGTTGGGGCCACGATCGCACTTAAGCCCAGAAAGGCTAGGGAACCCGTCCCGCCCATGAGACCATCTAGACCATCGGTTAGGTTCGTTGCATTACTCTCCGCAACGATCGTAAACCCTGCGATCGCCCAGAATACAAAACCAAGCGATAGGGTTACACCACCCGGAAAGAGAATTTGAGTTAGATCGAGCGTCAAATCGGAGCGCCAACCCATCCAACCACAAAACACCACCGCGCCAATAATCTGAAGGATCAGCTTCATGCGCGGTGAAATGCCCTTATTCGATTTACGCCGCAAAACTTGCCAGTCATCAATCCAGCCGATCGCAGCATAGGCCAGCGTTAAAACTGCAACACCCAAAACGGACAAACGATCCGCCGCTTCTAGAGTGGGTGAGAGATACGCCCAAAGCACCGAAAGGATCGCCGACCCTGGTACGAATAAGATGCCCCCCATCGTTGGGGTTCCCGCTTTCTTGAGATGGGCTTGGGGTCCGTCTTCTCGAATGAATTGTCCCGTTTTGAGCGCCCGTAGCCACGGTACACCCCAATAACCACACAGTGCCGTCAGTACCGCGCTACTCCAGAACGGCAACGAGAACTCCGGCAAAACGTTGTAGTAGCTATCGAGGCCGAGCAGTATCGCGGTTGTCAGGGTGGCAAGACCACAGGTGATCTGTGTCCCTGAAAGGGCGAGTTTCTGCGTATAGGAGGAAAGTTTCACCGAGTTTGATGATGGGGTTTAATGCAGAGCAGGGGGTCAGACGAACGGTTGCAGGCTGGCCCAGCATGGTGTCAGAGTTTAGGGTTGAGGAGTTGCGATCGCGGTTCTCAGCACCACTGACAGTGGGCGATCGTCAGTCTAGTGAACCATTAGAAACCGCTGGAATTTGTATCATCGGACTCTTCAAACGAATCGTCATCATCTTCACCCATGAGGATAAATTCATCTTCCTCGCGGGGTAGGAGTGGGGTTTCAATTTCGTCACGGGCAATTAAGCGACCCGTGGATTTGAGCCAGTCAAGAATTGAAGTATCGTCCCGTGAGGGAATCAACTCGGCGGGATCGTGACGAGGGAGTTGACGTAGGGAGGGGTTATTCGGATCGCGCATTCGAGGTGCTTAGTCACAGATGGAAAATTCGTCAAGGTCAATTCTAAGGCATTGCGGGAATTGCAAGTCCTGCAAGCGATGATTGTTCCAGAGAGGGCCGATCGCATTTTTGTTGAATCAGCACTTGAAAGCCACCCAATCCCTGGGGATTAATTAAGTCGCGGAGTACTTGGTGACGTTGAAAAATTTGGGTGATATCGTAAGCGGTGGCAGTCGGTCTGCTGTGATCAGGTGGCGGGTCTCCTTGCCCCAGAGTGGATAAGCGATCGCCGAGTCCTAGCGCCATGAGAAACAACGCTTGGGGAACACGTCCTAGGGTTGTGAGGCCGTGGGCAGCTCCCCAACGCTCGATCGTGCCGAAATCGACATGGGCGGTAATGTCTTGAAGGCCAAGATTTTGGTAGGGATCTGGATGATGCTGGTGTTGGTAGTAGCAGTTTAAAGTGCCGTCATGACGGTAGGGAACGTAGTAGCGATCGGTGTCGTAGCCATAGTCGATCGTCAGCACGTAGCCATGATCGAGAATACGAGCGATCGAGCGCATCCAATCTTTGGCAGCAAGATTCACTTCGGTGGTATACCCTTCCGGGTAGTGCTGAATACGATTTGTTGCGCGGTGAAGAACAGCGGTATCGGATGGGTTGTTGTGGGTATTACACAGATCAATGCCTGCATCGATAAAGTACTGGGCTAGTTCTGGGGTCGATAGTTCGGCGATCGTCTCAGTACATCCTGCCTCGGGTGCGGCTTGATCGTAGGTGACATACACTTCCTGCAACTGCATCTTGTCCTGTGCTGTGCAGACACGAACACGATGCACCGGAAAGGCATCGAGTAATTCGTTGGAGAAACAGCAGCCCACGATCGAAGCCTCGGCGATCGCGTCAAGATCACACCAGGTGATAGCCACCTCGGTTTGAAGCTCCGCAAGCTGTTGCTGTTGGACGCGACGCAAGCTCGCCGATTTTTCGACAATACGGTAGTGAATGGCGTGGAAACAATCCAGCGCTTCACGCTTGAGATAGCGCAGCACATCGCCTGCAAGAATTCCTTGACCCGCTCCCATTTCCACCAGATCGAAGCGATCGGGGCGACCCAACTGTTGCCACATATCGAGCAGTTGCACCGCAATTAATTCCCCAAAGTCAGCACACAGGTGTACCGATGTGGCAAAGTCACCGGTAGCGCCTAATCCGTGGCCGCGACTGTAATACCCAAAGTCGGGATGGTACAGCGCCAAATCCATGTAGTGTGCAAAGGTAATGCGACGA
>RDYZ01000390.1 GCA_004293855.1 Oscillatoriales cyanobacterium
GCGCACGATCGACACTCACGTACTCTCTCTGCGGAAAAAAATCGAAATCGACCCGCGACAGCCGAGTCTAATTCAAACTGTGCGGAATGTCGGCTACCGCCTGAATCTGGAATTGTTGAATACGAATCAACAACATTCACCCGTATTCGGCGCTCCGACATCTGAAACTATCATTAGCCGATAGATCTGATTTTAGGTTGAGAATTGATGTGCGATCGCATCTGTTCTCGCGGCCATAATAAAATCATTGCGGTGCAGTCCCGAAATCGAGTGAGTCCACCAAGTAACGGTAACTTTTCCCCATTCGGTTAACAGTGCGGGGTGATGCCCTTCAGTTTCTGCTGCTTCGCCTACACTGTTAGTAAAGGCGATCGCACTTTTGAAATCCGGGAACTTGTAAGTGCGCTCTAACTGGGGAATACCATTTTTTTCAATCAAATTCCAGTCGGGAATTTGAGGTTTGAGTTGGACAATTTCGTAAGCTGTGACGCGGGGAGAGTTTGGGAGGCAGGCGGCACATTTTTCTTGCAATAGGGTGGGCATAAATTGCTTTTTAGTTCGATGATAGTTTTCTGGGTATTCTATTAGGATTAAGCTAAAGGTACATAACTAATGCGATCTAGATATTCATCATCATCAGCCGCTTCTGCAATTAATACTAAATCAGCAATCACTTGACCAACATCTGCTTGACGGCGAAGTACCAAAATTCCTGGTAAATGATGACCTGTGCTTAAATGATCTGCCAAGTGAAATGGCATTGAGCGGCGGTTCTTAGTAATGAGTAAAAAACCATTTTTTTCACACCAAACTATAATTTCTGGATCTAGTGTACCTCTAGGTGGCACACCTGAATCGCCAACCGTGTGGATAATTAAATTTGGTAGATGACGCAATAGCTGTTCGCGATACAAGGACGGCATATTTTCATCTATAAGGTACTGAATTGCCATTTATTGTGCTGCTGCCCGATTCGCATCGCCTTCTGCTTTTAACTTCCGAAGCCGTAAGACAACAGGCGGAGGATTTTTATCGTGTTCTGCCTGTGCTTTTAGAGTGTACTCTAACCAATCTTCTACATACTTTTCTACAATTTCTGGATTTTGTAGATAGTAAAAAATTGTAGCGTAAATTTGCTCTAAAGTTACTGTGGGAAACAGCTCTGCTATGACTTCTGGTGATTTCTTACCATAAATGTATTCATCGAGAATATCCTCGATCCCAATGCGGGTCTCTTTAATGCGAATATCATCAGCCGCCCAAAAATCAAAATAGTCTTTTAATTGCTTTGGTTTCTTGACTACAGTTACTTCTACAGTTTTACTCATTGTCTCTGGCTCGCTATCGAACACTTACCAACTTTAATTATAGCACGATCGTTGTGCGTCAGCCTGATGTAAATAAATGTTCGATCGCCCTTTTTTCCCTATACTCATGAAAAGAGCGATCGCACTCTCTTTTTCCGCCCAATTCAGTATTAACCGTTCAAAAATTGATCGGGATCGATGCCAGATTCCCGCAGCCTTTCGATCAAAGATTGTAAGCGAGTTTCGGCAATCTCTGCACGCTCCTGTGCCTCATCGGCGCGCTCTTGTGCCTCATCGGCACGCTCTTGTGCCTGTTCGGCTCGCTCCTCGGGAGTCGGAATCCAATTGCCCTCACTATCGTACCAGCGCAACCACAGTCGATCGACTCCCAGATAATCCCCGTGCCACAAACCCAAGCCT
>RDYZ01000117.1 GCA_004293855.1 Oscillatoriales cyanobacterium
GATCGCGATCGACCGGAAGAAATCGTCTTTTCCGAAAATTTTGCCTGTCCCGAACACGGCGCCGTGATGGACGAACTCTCACCGCGCCTGTTTTCCTTTAACTCGCCCTACGGCGCGTGTCCCACCTGTCACGGCCTTGGCAGTTCACGCACCTTTTCCGAAGAGCTTACCGTTCCCAACCTGGAGGCTCCGGTCTACAGCGCGATCGCGCCCTGGTCCGACAAAGACAATAGCTACTACCTCTCGTTACTGTTTAGTGTCGGTGAAGCCTTCGGGTTTGAACTCAGCACCCCCTGGAACAGACTCAGTCGCGACCAGCAACAGATCATCCTCTACGGCAGCGATGAGCCCATCTGGATCGAAACCGATTCACGCTATCGGGAAACCAAGGGTTACTATCGCCACTACGCCGGGGCGATCAACCTGCTGCAACGCCAGTATGAGGAGACTAGCTCCGAACAGCAAAAGGAAAAGCTCGAACAGTATCTGATCGATAAACAGTGCGACACTTGCCAGGGGCAGCGGCTTAAACCCGAGGTGTTGGCGGTCAAAATTGGTCAGTTTAATATTGCCGATCTGACGGCGGTGTCGATCGATACCTGTCTCGCGCGGCTCAATGCCTTGGAACTGACCGATCGCCAAGCCCAAATCGGCGAACTCGTCCTCAAGGAAATTCGCGCCCGTCTGCAATTTTTGCTTGATGTCGGTCTCGACTACCTCACCCTCGAACGATCGGCGATGACCCTCTCCGGCGGCGAAGCCCAGCGCATCCGCCTCGCCACCCAGATCGGCGCGGGCTTAACCGGCGTCCTCTACGTCCTCGATGAGCCCAGCATCGGTTTACACCAGCGCGACAATGGGCGGCTGATCGAAACCCTGATGAAGCTGCGAAATCTGGGCAATACGCTGATCGTGGTAGAGCATGACGAGGAAACGATTCGCGCGGCGGATCATGTGGTGGACATCGGCCCCGGTGCAGGGATTCATGGCGGCGAGATTGTCGCCCAGGGCAGTGTCGCCGACATCGAACGGGCGGAGCGATCGATCATCGGTGCGTATTTATCCGGTCGTCAGGGGATTGTCACCCCCGCCGAGCGTCGCCCTGGGAATGGCCGATCGCTCGTCCTTCAGCAGGCTCAGGCGAATAACCTGCAAAATATTACGGTCGAAATTCCCCTCGGCTGTCTGGTCAGCGTTACCGGTGTTTCGGGTTCGGGTAAATCTACCCTCGTCAATGACCTCTTGCATTCGGCCTTGCAACACCACTTGACGAAGCGTGTGCCGATGCCGAAAAAGCTGGGCGCATTACAGGTGAAATCCGGGCAGCGGGAAAAGGATCTCAAGGAGACGATCGATAAGGTGATCGTGATCGACCAGTCACCGATCGGACGCACTCCGCGATCGAACCCCGCCACCTACACCGGCATTTTCGACAGCATTCGTCAGGTATTCGCCGAAGCGGTGGAGGCCAAAACACGCGGTTACAAACCCGGTCGTTTTTCGTTCAATGTTAAGGGCGGACGCTGCGAAGCCTGTGGCGGCCAGGGTGTGAACGTCATTTCGATGAATTTTTTGCCGGATGTATATGTGCAGTGCGACGTGTGCAAAGGAGCACGATACAACCGCGAGACGCTCCAGGTGAAATATAAAGGTCACTCGATCGCCGATGTGCTAGCGATGAATATTGCCGACGCGCTGACAGTGTTTGAAAATATTCCCCGTGCCGCGAGTCGCCTGCAAACCTTGCTGGATGTGGGCTTGGGTTACATCACCCTGGGGCAGCCCGCGCCGACCCTCTCCGGCGGTGAAGCCCAGCGGGTCAAGCTCGCCACGGAGTTATCGCGCCGTGCCACCGGTAAGACGCTGTATTTAATCGATGAACCCACCACTGGTCTTTCGTTTTATGATGTCCACCGCTTGCTCGATGTGATGCAGCGACTGGTCGATAAGGGCAATTCGATCCTGGTGATCGAGCATAATCTGGACGTGATTCGCTGTGCGGATTGGCTGATCGATATGGGGCCGGAGGGGGGCGATCGTGGTGGGACGGTGGTGGTGGCGGGGACGCCGGAAACGGTGGCCGCGTGTGAGGGGTCGCATACGGGGCGGTATTTACGGGAGGTGTTGCGCCAGTATCCTGCTGGAGGCTGACGATCCCGTCAACCATGCCGCAGACGATGATGATACTGACGGAAGCTTGTACGAGTGAGACCTCAGAGGTTTTGAAAACCGCTGAGGTCTAGGTTTTGATACAGGAAAAACGACGAGCGATCAAGAGACAACATGACATATCATTTGCTAATCTTTTTCATAAGGGGAGTGGATTGCTTGTGGTTAGTTCACCCGACCCCCTTTTTCTCTCATCTTCTAATCCACCTCACGGATCAACTCTCAGCGATTCGTTACAGATTTTGTCCTCATACTAAGGCTTCCCCCTATGGTCTCACCTTTTCCGACCTCACAATCATCCAATCCACTTAGGACAATTTAAGTCATGTTATGCCTTAAAGATTTAACAACTATCGAAGACCCCCAAAGCCTCACCCAAGTATTCGTCAAACTAGGATACCAAGACTGCTTTGGAGAACTGGACATCGAAGCCCTAGAACTTCATCCCGCTACTAAATCATCCATCTATCGTTGCTATCTCCTCGCCTCCTACCAAGAAACCGAACTCCAAGTCATCCTCTTTCAACTCAAACGGTGTCCTCCCGACATCCTAAAACGTAAACTCCATAGCATCGCCAATCAGCTCAGTAGTAGGACAACCTTGTTCTTAGTCATCGGTACAACTAGCTACGAAGATCTCTATGTTTTAACAACCCTCCATCGCTTCAATCAAAAAATGGAGCTGATTAAGAACATACAAACAAGCATAATTCGCTTGCAAGACGCAGAAAAATTTGATGTTAACCAACTTGAAAAACTAGCAACTAATAATAGGAGTCCTCGCAAATTATACCAAGAACACCATCAATTTTTAACCTTTGCCTCCCAACGCAAACGCGACAATAAAAATGCACCTCTAGACACTCTAGGCTCTTATCTAAGAAGCATTGGTCGAGTCAATCTACTCACCGCAATAGAAGAAATTACCCTTGCACGTCGAGCCAAGCCCTGGTTTGATCTACAAGATTTCTATGTAAATTATCAAAAAAAATATGGAATACCCCCTAACGATTCTCAGTGGGCTGCTCATGCTGGATTAAACCTCTCAGATTTTTATACAAAACAATTTAGAGGAAAAGCAGCAAGAGATCGACTTGTAGAAGCAAATCTACGGCTTGTGGTGTCCATTGCCAAACGTTACACTTACTCCAATCTCGACTTTTTAGATTTAATTCAAGAAGGTAATACAGGACTACTAATAGCAGTTAAGAAATTTGATCCACAACTAGGTAACAAATTCTCAACTTATGCCACTCACTGGATACGCCAATCCATTACTCGTGCTGTTGGTAATGACTCCCGAACAATTAGACTCCCAATTCATCTTTGGGATGACCATAACAAAATTCTCAAAATACAATCAGAATATTATCAGAAAGGAATGCCACTGACTTATGCCATGATCGCCTCAGAGCTTAATATTCCTATAGAAAAAATCCAAAGAATTCTTGCAGCATTTCAAAATCCCACCTCTTTAGATTTATATATTGGTGAAGACAAAGATACTCCAATATGCAATTTAATCATTGACGATCGTCCACAACCTGCTGCTCTTGCTGAAAAATATGATTTAACACGATATATTTATCAAGTATTTCAGAGTCTTTCTCGTAAAGAGCGACAAGTCTTAATTCATCGTTTTGGTCTTTTTACGCACGAAAGACACGGCGACAAAACCTTGCAAGAAGTTGGAAACATATTGGGAGTAACGCGAGAAAGAGTACGGCAAATTCAAGATAAGTCTATGAAGAAATTGAAATGTCAATTATGTCATAATGATTTTATGAATTGAAAATTAAAATACATTACTTTAACCCAAAAACCGTTTTTACTGGCTACTTTACTATGGCAATTCCAGACTATATCGACAATACAGAAAATAGAACTCTCCAAGAAATCCTGATCAAGATCATTGAACAGGAAAATCAAAAAAAATTAGACATCGCCACCGGATTTTTCAGAATTGAAGCCTGGGTACGCCTCGAAGACTCCATGCAGCAACTTCAATCCCTCCGACTGCTCATTGGCCGCGACCCCAGCATCCGACCCGCCGAAAGCGATCGCATCGACCTCGTTCGCCACCTCAAACGAGAAATCCAAGGACAAGTTGAACAACAAGAATTCAACATTGACTACAAAAACCAAATCACCCGCCTCATTCAATACCTCGAAAAACCAGAAATCCAAGTGCGACTCTTTGGCGCATTAGGCGAGAAACCCCAATTTCTCCACGCCAAAGCCTACATCTTTAACGATTACAGCATCGTCGGTTCCAGCAACTTCACCCCCTCCGGCCTTGTCGGCAACTCCGAACTCAACATCATCAACAAAATCGGCGCGATCGCCCGTGATTTGCGAGACCACTGGTTTGAACGATTTTGGAATCACCCCAGTGTAGACACCGACTACAAAACCAAACTCATCGCCGCCCTCAACGCCTCGAAATTCGGCAGCAAAGCCTACACTCCCTACCAAATTTTCATCAAAGCCCTCTACGAACGCTTTAAAGACGACACCATTCTCGAAGGAGAACTTCAAACCGGCTTAACCCTCGCCAGCTTCCAACAAGAAGGCTTTGAACGCGCCGTCCGACTCCTCGAACGCCACAACGGGTGTATGGTCGCCGACGCTGTGGGGTTAGGCAAAACTTTCATCGGTTTGCGCGTCATTGAACATTACTTAATCAAACTGCGACAACCCGGCCATATTCCCAAAGTCCTCGTTCTTTGTCCCGCCCAACTGCGCGATTTAGTTTGGCGCAAAAAACTTGATGAATTCGGTATCAAAGCCGATATTTTATCCCACGAAGAAGTCAGCCGACAAAACGTAGATATTCGCCGCTTTCGGAATCATGACCTGATTGTAATCGATGAGTCTCATAACTTTCGGAATAGTGCGACTAACCGCTACCGCAATCTCCAAAAACTTCTAGGAACAGGACGACAAGACACCAAAGTATTACTACTTACCGCTACACCTATTAATAACACCGTCTTTGACCTCTATCATCAAATTTTACTACTCACAAAAGGCAATGAAGTCACCTATCGTGATTGGGGAGTCGGGAACTTAAGCACCTATTTTAAAGCCCTCAAAGAAGGGAAAACCGAAATCACAGATCTCCTAATGGAAACCGTAGTACGTCGAAGCCGCCAAGATGTGATCAAACGTCAAGCGGCGGGCGAAGAAATCTATATCGCCGGACAACTAATCCAATTTCCAAAACGTCAGCTTGAAAATTTCACCTATAACTTTGAAGCAACCTATGCAGGCTTGTACGAAGCGATCGCCGATCAAGTTGATACCCTAAACCTCGCCCCGTACAACATCAAAGCCTTCAAAAAAAAGAAAGATAAGGACGATACCAGCGAAGTTCAACGCAATAAAGCCTTGGTCTGCCTGCAAAAAGCATTGTATTTCAAACGCTTTGAAAGCTCCCTCATCGCATTTACCAAAACCCTCCGCAACCAATGCAACTTTCAGACTAAATTTTATGAAGTCCTAACCCAAGAGAAAAAACTCCTCGATAGCAAGAATTTTCGCAAGCTGATCATGGCTCTTGATAACGATGATGATCAGATGGCCGAAATCGACATTATCGAAAATCTAGAGGCGATCAATCCCAAAGACTACGATATTAAACAACTCCAATCCCAAATCGAAGCGGATCTTGAAGCCCTCAATAGCGTTCTAGAGACGCTCGACACCATTAAAACTTCTGTGGAAGTGAATCGAGACAGCGATCGTAAACTCGCTGCTTTTAAACAATTACTCCTCAACTTCAAAGGTCAAAAAGTCCTCGTCTTCAGCTACTTCAAAGACACTGCAAAATACATTCATGAATCACTCCGAGATGATCAAGCATGGCTTACCCAGATGAAGCATGAGGGCAAAGCTCCTAACATTGATATTCTCACCGGGGACTCATCCGGCAAACAGCGCGAAGAAAAAGTGAGGCACTTTTCCCCAAAGTCCAATACCCAAGACCAAGAAGAACTAAACTACTGCCTTGAAAATCCCATTGATATCTTGATTTCGACTGACGTATTGAGCGAAGGGCAAAACCTCCAAGATGCAGGGGTTTTAGTGAACTATGACCTACACTGGAACCCCGTGCGGATGATCCAACGGGCAGGACGAATTGACCGACTGGGTACTGATTTTGACTTGCTCTATATCTATAACTGCTTTCCAGAAGAAGGCCTCGACAAACTGCTGGGATTAGTCCAACGCTTACAGGAAAGAATCGCCACGATTGATCGAGAAGTGGGGTTAGATGCCTCAGTTTTGGGTGAGACCATCTCCGAACGTTCCCTAGAAGAACTCTACCGCCTCAAACGCGCCGATACTGAAGCCGAAAAACAGGCTATTTTGGAAGAACTAGAACAGGCTTCTGAGCTAATTTCTCTGGATGAAATGCGTTTTCCGCTGCTTCAATATCTGCAAAAGTTCGCCCAAGATCAACTCGAAGAGATTCCCCTAGGTATCCACAGCAACTATAATTTCAACATTCCCGACCCTAGTTTTAAAGAGGGTGGCATATTCTTTGCGTTTCGGGCGGGCGATCGCCACTTCTGGCACTGCTACCCCAGACTCAACGGTGCAATCACCACCGCACCCGATAGCCTAGTTCACAGTATCCGTAAAATCTATAGCTGGATTCAGTGTGAAGAGTCAGACTTCCCCGCACCGGAGGATCTGCCCCCCACTCAGTTTGATGCGTCTGTTTTCATGAGCTTTGAAGGCGCAATTCGTAATATTTTAGACTCTCTACAAAAGAGTAAGTCAACCGCAAAGATTGCCAGTAAGCTGACAAAATACCCGCAAAAAATTTATCAAGCTCTCACTCAACCCAGTCTATTCGAGGAATCCACGGTGGAGAAAGAAGTGCGCGATCGCATTCTCAAGGTGATTAAAGAAACAAACCTCCGCAGCTACGATCGTGAACTAAAAGAAATCTGGAATCAGTACACAGAAAGTCACAATATTGATGAATTCATCCAACAGCTTGACGAATTATTTATTAGTAATGAATATTACAACTACTTAGAACCAGAAGATGACACATCAGAAGCTGTACTGAAATCGATTCAACGCCAGGATATTAAGCTTATTTGCTACGAATGGATTAAGCCTAAATTAGATTAGTTGGCTGTCATACGCTCTATAATTTTCATCATCCCCAAGCAAAGTAGGGGATTGAGCCACAAGCGCACCCCATAAAAACAGGGCAGAAAGAAAAGAATCAACGACAATTAGGACAGTAACTGCCTGTTACCCTGTCAAAACAATTGGAGAATCATCCATGTTCAGTCTTTGGCTATCTTTAACCCTTTTCGGTCTCGCCCTGAGTGGCTTTAAACTCGATCGCGAATACGAACGCGGCGTCATCTTTCGCCTCGGTCGCGCCG
>RDYZ01000391.1 GCA_004293855.1 Oscillatoriales cyanobacterium
GGGTTCGCCGTCGAAAGCGAATACAACGGACGCACCATCACACTCGTAGACTCACCATCCGCCGCCGCCGCTAGCGTCGAATTCGGCACTAACATCACCGCAAACGTATCGCCCGCCTTCATCGCGAACAGCTTCACCCCGCGATACTCACCCGAGTTCTCCGCACTCGCAAACTTCGCACCTTCGGTCTTGTCATTGATTACCAGATAACCACGATCGGAATTGCTACTCGCCCGATCGACCGTCTCGGCGATGAAATCATCAAACGACTCAAACTCGCGACCATCGAGACCCTCTAGGCTGAAAATCGCCAGTTGACCCTTATACGCACCACCGTCGTACAGGAAATCAATCCCCACCAGGCCATCACTGCCCACGGTAAAGATCCCGGCATCGATCACACTCAGATCTAGGGTAAATCCGGCGCTTTTAACGATCTCCTCAAGAATCTCTTCAAATTCTTCATCCGTGTCGGCGTCTTCATCTTCTGCCGACGCTTCCCCGTCGATCACATCCGACACACTATCACCATCTAGCGGCTCATTCGTCAGATCCACGATTGACGCATCGTCGCCCGCAGCCACAGCATTCGGATCGCTCTCCTCTGTCACCTCAACCTTCAGATCAGCCCCTAAAGCCTCACCTGTCGTCACGTTCGATTCCGTCTGCGTCTCAACCGGACGCGCATCTTCGTTCAGATCAGCATCCGTCTTGGACTCAACACCCAACTCTAGATCCCCATCCGAACCCACTTCGGAGTCGGTGTCCGTATCCTCCGTAACTTTCGATGTGACATCCGCCGCCGTCACCGCAGCTTCACTTGTGTCCTCAGTCTCGATCGTTTCAACCGGATCGACCTTGCCCAGTGTCTCCGTAACGTCCGCCGCTTCGACTACCTCCGAGATCTCGGAATCATCCGTTATCGTCGCTTCGATCTCATTTCCATCGAGATCGTCTAGATCTTCATCGTCTAATTCTGTGATTACCACGATCGGATCATCAAGATCCTCACCAGCCGATTCACCCGTATTTAAATCAGTTGGATCTAGCCCATCATCGGGATCTGAATCGACATTGATCGCCTCTAAGACTTCTGAACTTTCATCCGCATTAGCATCTCCCGTTGAACCTTCGACAACGACAGTATCAAAGCTTTCACTCGAACCCCCAGCCTCTCCCGCTTCCGAAAAACCCAGATTCTCCAAGTCATCTGTTGGGAATAATGGTGATGGTGTCAGAATCTCTTCTAGGGGGCCTGTTCTATGAAAGTCTTGCGGTTGAGTCACTTTCGATGACTTTGAGACAGACTGTTGTGTGGATTTGCGAAGAGGTGACATGGCAAGAAACAGGTAGATGGTGAGGAAGAAATCGGAGGAGTCTAGAAGAATGAGAAAGTCTTACGAGATTATTGTCTGATCAAGAAAATAACACAAACAGACTCAAAAAATACAATTCAAAAAATTAATCAAATTTCATAAATTCCTTATTCAATTGATGATCAGTTTTGGATCAGTTTTCCAGAATAAATCACCTTGTTTTTTGTTTTGAATGGCTAATTTCTCAGTAAAAATACGGTTAATCAATGAATATCAAAAAATAGGTACGTCAGAATTAACGCCCTCAACTCTGAGCTTCGATCGTCTTATCAGGGGAAATGATCCAGATTTACGCAACGGCATGATTTTTTTGAGGCGGAGCCAATTGCCATGGCGTTAACAAACG
>RDYZ01000392.1 GCA_004293855.1 Oscillatoriales cyanobacterium
ATCGATTTACGCCGCGATCCAAATGCCGCGCGACCCTGGATTGGGCTTTCGACCTGTGAACAGTTTGCGCTGTTTGGCGGGTTACGCGAGACGATTATGAATGCACCCGATGGGAATATCGATCGGGTTGAATTTCTGAGTCTCGGTGAACCCTTAACATTTTAGAAACTGTTTTTATCCTGTGTTGTCTCCCTGAATTCGTGCCGCCAATTTGCCCGATATTCAAGCCCTAAAACATGCATGGCCAGGAAAATGGCATCGCCATCCGTGCCGCCATATCATCCGACGTTTCCTGATCCAGCGACGCCACCACCTGCTGATATAACATCTCCGCTTCTTCCGGTGAGTTGCCGATACTCGTCAGCCCTAACTTGCCAAACTCGGATAATGATCCCATGAGATGAAATACGGTTCCCGTCGCTGTGCTGGTGTCAAAATGAAGCTGATTAAAGGCGATCGTATTCATCAAGTCATTGGGCAGTAAACCCCGGTAGCGATCGGCGACCAAATTATCCGTCGCTTTGTAATACTTGGCCTGACCCTGACGGCTATAAAACAGCCCATCACTGGTGTCGTATTGCCCCTTGGTTAAGAGTTTCAGGGTCATAAATGGGTGCGTTGTTCCTCCCTTACGCAAGTTGATTTCGATCGCCTGAACTTCCCAACACTCTTCGCCCATTTCCTCCCGCTTCACCGCGACAAAATCCACCCCATACCGTTCCAACGCTCCGTACTGCGCCAAACGTTCGCCAATTTTCTGGCCGTATTCTTGGAGCTGGAGCCGATAGCTGGCATGGGCGGGAAATTCGCAACCGAGGAAGATTTGACCATCGGGGCCGCCGAGGATCTGGTCATGGGTGGAGAGAATTTCGACCTTACCACTGGGAGAGATGCAGCCCTGGACACTGGGCGATCGCTTGATGTCGCCCTCAATGAACGCCTCGACGATCGCGCCAAGGTCAGGAATCCGCTGCTTAAACGTGCTCCAGGTTTCCTCTTTGGCCTGAAAACGCATGGTGTGAAAGCGGCGATGGATATCGGCGATCGACGGATTTTTAGTCAGTTTGCGTAAATCAAGCAGGGCGTTACCTTCCCCAGAAAAGCCTTCATTCAGTTTGACGACACAATGAGTTAACTCAGGATTTCGGTGCTTGAGGCGGCGCGTAGCTTCGGCTAAGGCATCGATTTTGTGAACCAACGGGCTACCGTCGGGGTGAGGCACATGACATTCCTCAAAAATCTGGCGGCTACCGCTTTTCGTACCAAAGTAGAGCAGGTCGGGATCGGTGGCGAGGAGGGGAATACCAAGCTGTACCGATAGATTGCGTTCGAGTTCGGTGGCGTTAAAACAGGTGGCATAGGCGCGATCGGGGCGGACGGCACGGCGGATGCGTTCGATCAGCCGTGGGCGATCGAGAATTTTTTGGGTCAGCGATTGGCTCGACGAGTCGTAGGTGGCAAACAGCAGTAAGCGGCTACGGGCATGGGAAAACGGGATACCGGGCAGAAGTTGGAGGTAATAGTCAATGATGCTCGGGTGGATGGGCTGCGAGGTGACGTAAACAATACGGGTGCGCGGATTGCGCAGACGCAGCAGAAAAAAGAGAAAACGCTCTTCGTAATGCCAAACACCGCTCACTTTTCGCAGCTCGTGCGAGTCTAGGGTCAGCGAGGGAATGACCACCAAGTCATAGTCACCCGTATCGAA
>RDYZ01000118.1 GCA_004293855.1 Oscillatoriales cyanobacterium
GTGCGGAACACGATCGCGATATCAATGCAGCGGTCAATATCAAAGCCGCCGGGGGACGCCCGGAGGCTCTAAACGTGCGTGGAGGATGGCGTAATTCCCGTTCGCGGGTCGCTGCCGATGAAGCGCAAACCCAGCTAGAAGTTAAACCACTCAGTTTGTTTACTTGCTAGGGGATCCCCGTGCCTTTAGGCCGGGGAGGATGTCAATTAAACCGTAAAACCCTTGTCAGGTCAGCGATCGAACGTTAAAGCCATGCCCAACGCTAGGCTCTTTTTTGCCCCTGACTGGATTGGCGCTAATACTTGCAGGGATGGCCGTCTCTCGTCGCCCACGAATAAGCCCACGAATAACAATACGTAAATTCCCAGCATGACCCTTGCAGATTAATGATTTGATCAACTTTAAAGTCAGAATATTTACGGGGCTGATCAACACGATCCGATCGGGTTTAACCCGTATCGCTGCGCTTGGCCTCCTGTCCCGGAAACCCTGTCTAGGTCGCTCGGTGGATCGGACGATCGAAGCCGAAGTCTACATCCAATCCGGAGGCTTCGCTGGTTACCGCTCCTCACTCTCAGCACAGTTTTAATGACCTTGTTCTCATCGTCATGCCATGATCCCTATGACCGATATCCTCAGTCAACGCTGTCCGCTGCATATCCTGATTGCAGAAGACAATCAGCTCAATTGGCGAATTCTCCAGCGGATTTTAAAAAAGCTGGGCTACGAGTCGGAGGTGGTTGAAAATGGGCTCGAAGCCGTTCGAGCGGTAGAAGCGGCACTGGCCGACGCCCAGCCCTACGATCTAATTTTGATGGATATCCAAATGCCGATCATGGATGGTATTACCGCCACTCAGGAGATTTTTAGTCGATTTCCGATCGATCAACAGCCCCAGGTGGTGATTGTCACGGCCAATGCCACGCCGGAATACGTGGAAATTTGCCAACAGATCGGAACGCACGGTTTGATTCAGAAACCGATTAATAAACAGGGGATTGCCGACACTCTAGAGTCGTGTTATCTCGGCTCTCGTAAAACCTGAGGCGTTGCCCCCTCGGCCAACTTGCGACGTGTAACCGTAACCTCGTCGTTGCTCGTCATCCCCGTTGCCACTCGGCACGAAAAAATCGGGTTTCTGCAACACGTCCAGAAACCCGATGGCTTGGGTTCACAACGATCGAAGGTGTGGTCTAGCCCAGTGGTTTAGCCCACCAGATGTTGACGCACCGTCAGGACGAGATTATCCGTCCAGTGGTTGACCAGTTCGTCGGTTTCCGCTTCGACCATGACGCGAATGAGCGGCTCGGTTCCGGAGGCTCGCACGAGGACACGACCCCGATCGCCCATGTCCGCTTCCGCCCGTGCGATCGCCTGTTGTAGCGGCTCGCAGCTTTCCCAGTTCGCACGGCGATCGCGATCCTCGATCCGAATATTTTCGAGCGATTGGGGATAGGTCTTAAAGCTAGCATCCACCAAATCCGCCAACCGTTGACCGCTGTGACGCACCAGTGCCGCGAGATGCAGCGCCGTCATCAGACCATCACCGCTGACACCGTAGTGGCGGCAAATCACGTGCCCCGATTGCTCGCCGCCCAGGGCTGCACCGGTTTCGACCATGGCCGCATGAACGTAGCGATCGCCCACAGATGTCCGCAGTAACGTACCGCCTTGGGCTTGCCACGCCCGTTCAAAGCCGAGGTTCGCCATCACGGTCGAAACGATCATGTCGTCTGGCAACTGACCGGATTGACGGAGCTGTTGACCCCAGAGATAAAGGATATAGTCACCGTCAATTTCGCGGCCTTGGCAATCGACGGCCAGAACCCGATCAGCGTCACCATCAAAGGCAAATCCCAGATCGGCGTTGTGGCTCTGGACGGCTTCGGCGAGTAAATCGAGATGGGTCGAGCCGCAGTTGACGTTAATTCGATCGCCATCGGGCTGGTCGTGGAGACAAATTGTGGTTGCCCCCAAATCGCGGAACACTTGGGGCGCAATGTGGGCCGCAGCTCCCCAGGCGAGATCAAGAACGATCGTCATACCGCTCAGGTCTAACCGTTTCGAGGCGATCGGTGCGACCAGGGATTGGGCATAGCTGAGGGCCAGTTCATGGCGATCGTAGTGATGTCCCCAGCCACTCGCGCGATCGCTCACCTGGTCATACCCCAACTGGCCGCGAATGCCCGCCTCGATCTGCGCTTGGGCCGTCGGTGACAGCTTCGTACCGTCCGCACCGAAGAATTTAATACCATTATCCGGCGGCGGGTTATGACTGGCGGAAATCATCACACCGCCGATCGCCCCGGCAGATGAAGCCGTCAGGTAAGCCACGCAGGGGGTCGGGCATAATCCCAGATCCCAAACCTCTAGACCTGCCGCCGTGAGCCCCGCCGACAGCGCCATCGCCAACATGCTGCTCGAATGGCGCGAGTCCTGACCGATGATGACGACGCCACCCTGTCCCTGGGGATCGAGCGCCCGCCCCGCCCACAGACCCGCTTGCAGCGCCAGCGGAGCCGTCAGGACATCGCCGACTCGTCCGCGAATCCCGTCCGTACCAAATAGTTTGGTACTGGGCAGGGCGATCGCGCATTGACCTAGGGGGAGATCGTGGGTGGGGTTCACTAATTTCGCTTGGCGTTCTAGGACAGACTCTCGAACAGACATAGGGCTTAACCTCGTAGGGCTCACTCCAATTCACACATCAGGAGAATAGCATCGACTTGGGTTGGGTGCTGCTTTGTCATCCCATCAACTGCGATCGCGTCAAGTTAATGTTACCGATCGTCGTAATTGTCGGGGAGGTGCATCGCTCGCTAGCTTGCGGTCTGTCCGGGCCGCTGGGGTCTCTGGGCCACGTTTTGACTCAAGCCACGCGATTGTGTTTAGACCTCTCAAGTCTGCATCAGTCCGGTCTTGCGATCCTGAGACAAACCGGCGTGAAAAACCTTGTATTTCCCACCGATCTTGCGCCCGTGTCCGGAGGCTACCGATAACGTTTCATTACGCTCACGCAACGCCGCCGATCGGATGAGGCGGACATCATCACGATCCTTCGTTTTGCTCCCGGATCTCGACCTCCTGGCGATCAGTCTGCCTTCAATTCGCCGCTTCCGACTAAAATCGAGATCAACCCCTTACCCCTCCGATCTTGCTGCCGATGGCCAAATCAACGAAAGGAAAAACCCCGTCCGCCGCCAATAGCGATGGTTTTAAGATCGTTAGCGACAACCGTAAAGCGCGGTTTCAGTATGAAATTCTCGATACCTATGAAGCGGGCATCGAACTCCTAGGAACCGAAGTTAAATCAATTCGCCAGGGCAAAGTAAACCTCGGAGATGGCTACGCCCTCATTCGAGATGGTGAAGTGTGGCTGTTGAATATCCACGTTTCGCCCTGGGAGACAGCGGGAGATTTTTTTAATCATGATCCACGCCGATCGCGCAAGTTACTCATGCGTCGGGATGAAATCCGTAAGCTAATTGGAAAAGTCGAAGAAAAAGGCTTAACACTCGTCCCGCTGAAAATGTATTTTAAACGCGGTTGGGTGAAGGTGAGTCTGGGCCTAGGACGCGGTAAAAATCTACATGACAAACGCGAATCCCTGAAGCAAAAACAGGACAAACGTGACGTGGCCCGCGAATTGAAAAACTATTAGAAACGCATCAAGTGATTCCCCTCTCGGGTCACTGAAATGATCCAGGCCATTGAGGCAACATCATTCAAACATCATCCAGCAGAAATCATCGCCCGGTTTCTCTGGATTAACTTAAGCGACTTGAGAACGATCGTCTAAACCGGCAAAATTCTCCGATCAATCTTGCATTCTCTCACCCAAAACCAAGCTATAAAAATACCCGCAAAGGTCTTCAAACTTCAACCTTTGCGGGATAAAAAATTAACCCCATATTGTCCATATTGGGGATCACATTCGGGAGTTAGTCAGTCGATACCGTCCATCAAAACGAATTCGGTTTCACGATCGATTGGGCATAAATTTCGGTGAAAGATTGAGCGAGGGAGATGGCAACCGTGGCACTGAGGCTGAGCCGTGTATAGAAGTTGTGGCTATCGAGATCAACAGTTTTCGCTTCAAGCTTAATCGAGACTGGAATCGAAGACCGCAGAATTTTATCTTGGAAAGAGTTGGTCATGGGTTCTAATCTCTTCATTGGAGCGAGATACTGGCTTGCTTACCTATCAGCATGTCACGTTTGATCCGATTATTCTGTGAAGTGCATCGGCCTGACTGGTGATTGTAATCAGTAAAATCACTGATGTATATCCTGAAAATTAGCGATCGTCATCACAGCCCCAGCCGATCTGAATCACAGCCAGATCCGTGACCTCGATCGTCTGTGATCCCCAGATCCACCACGGCACAAATCCCTCAAAAAAAGAGTGCGGCGATGAATTGGGTGAGGCGTCAGTCCTGATAGGCTTAACGTTAAAGCTGATGCGTCGCTCTACGATTGACGGCAAAGGATCTCGGCGCGATCGGCTGCATGTACAACGCAGATCCCCAGCAGACCTAGGACTTAATCGTGATCGTCGTTTTTCTCAATCTCAAAGGGGGCTGCGGCAAAAGTACCAGCGCCATTCACCTCAGTCGGTATCTGCTCAAGCGCAATAAACCGGTGACCCTTTTGGATGCAGACCCACAACAAACCTCGATCGATTGGATTGAGGGCCTACGATCAGTCATTCCTCGTCCAGACTATCACGGTGCGAAGCAGCCCAAGACCCTGCGAATGCAGCTTAGTGACTGCCTCAATAATTCTGAGGTGACGATCGTGGACAGTCCACCGGGAATGGGTCAAATTCAGCGTGTTGCCCTGTTGTTTGCGGATGTGGTGATGATTCCGGTACAGCCCAGTATTCCCGATTTGCGGGCGACGCTGAAGCTACTGAAAATGCTGCGTCTCATCCGGCGTACCCGTCGTCATTTTAAGCCAACAGCAACATTCCCCGCGATCGGCAAACCCGAGTTTAAGGCATTTACATTTTTGGTGCGAACGGTTCCGAATACCTTGCTAGTGGATAAGGCGCGAACAGTGTTACGCGATCGTGAGGAGGCTTATTTTCTGGAATTGGATATTCCCCAGCGTCAAATTTTGGCTGATGCAATGGGGATCGGAGCCACAGTCTTTGACATCAACACACAACCGGCACGACAGACGGCGGAGTCATACCGGCGTTTGTTTGAAGCGGCAGGCTTTTAGGTGGGGTGTACAGTCCGTTCAATCAAAAATGAGACGTTACCGACTCTCGACTCCAGACCGCGCTTAGGGATTACGCCCGTCGCTGGGGCATCGAGACACTTTTCTCGGCTCTCACAACCCGGGGCTTCAACCTTGAAGCGACTCACCTGCACGATTCGCACCGATTAGACCTCTTACATGAAGCAATTTTTTCTTTTCCCTCATCCCCCAGTCCCTTCTCCCAAGACGGGCTACGGTGCATACAACGGTGCATACATAACTGGCTGCAACCGTTATATCGTCGTTTACCCTCATCCCCCAGCCCCTTCTCCCTTGTCAGGGAGAAGGGGGGTAGAGGTAAAACTAGGGTTTTCAAAGTCCCTCGCCCTCGTGAGGGAGAGGGATTTAGGGAGAGGGTCAACCCGAAACACCGCCTGATCCCACCGGCTAAACATCACTAACCGTTCAGCTTTGGCATTAAAAGCTGGTTCGTGAGTTTCGGGTCTGCACGCCCACCCGAGGCTTTCATCACCTGACCGACAAAGAAACCTTGCAGTTTTGTTTTGCCTGCACGGAATTGCTCTAGCTTGTCCGGGTTATCCGCCAAAATCTGATCGATGATGGCTTCGAGTTCACCCACATCCGAAATTTGAATTAAGCCTTTCGCTTCGATGAGCGCTTTGGCCGATCCACCTTGCTCCAAGAGTTCCGGGAGCACTTCTTTCGCAATTTTGCCGCTGATGGTGTTGTCTTCGATTAAGCCAATCAACTCGGCGAGGGACTCAGGAGTTAAGGCCAAATCCGAAAACGATTGTTTCTGATCTTTGGCGTAGGCCATGATATCGCCCATGACCCAGTTGGCGGCTTGCTTGACCGGCGCACCGGCATTTAACACCGCGTCAAAGTAAACGGCGACGTCCACATCTTCCGTTAAGACGCGAGTGTCGTAGGCAGAAAGACCGAGCTGCTCTTCGTAGCGGTGACGCTTGTCGATCGGCAGTTCGGGCAGTTCTGCCTTCCATGCGGCGACTTGTTCACGCGAGACCTCAATGGGGGTGAGATCTGGTTCCGGGAAGTAGCGATAATCGCTAGCTCCTTCTTTGCCCCGCATACTTTTGGTGCATTGTAGGTTCTCATCCCAGAGGCGGGTCTCTTGGACGATGGTTTCAGAGCCGGTTTCGATCGCGTTGATTTGCCGCTCAATCTCGTAGTCGATCGCCCGAGCGATCGCGCTAAACGAGTTCATATTTTTGATTTCGACCTTGGTACCAAACGCCTCTTGACCGACGGGACGCACCGAAATATTGACGTCACAACGCATCGATCCTTCTTGCATATTGCCGTCGCAGACCCCTAGATAGCGCACAATTCGACGAATTTCCTGGCCGTACTCTGCGGCTTCACGTCCGCTGCGAATATCAGGCTCAGAGACGATCTCGAGCAGAGGCACACCAGCCCGATTGTAATCCACCAGGGAGTAGGTCGAACCGGCCAGCCGATCGCTCCCCGCGTGGACGAGCTTCCCGGCGTCCTCTTCCATATGGGCGCGAGTGATGCCGATCCGCTTGCGTTGCGGGTTGCCATCGTCGTCGATCAGTTCAATCTCCAGCCAGCCGTGTTCCGCGATCGGCAGATCGTACTGCGAGATTTGATAGTTTTTGGGCAGATCGGGATAAAAATACTGCTTGCGATCGAACTTGCTATAGGGTGCGATCTGACAATTCAGCGCTAGCCCCATTTTGACGGCGTATTCCAAAACCTTCTGATTCAAGACCGGTAGCACACCGGGCAATCCCAGACAAATGGGGTCGATGTTGGTGTTGGGCGTTGCACCGAATTCCGTCGAAGAATTGGAAAAAATTTTAGTAGTTGTACTGAGCTGGCAGTGCGTTTCAAGGCCGATTACGGCTTCGTACTGGGTTTTCGTCGGAGCTGCGGCTGTCATGGAGGCTCTAGCAAGGTTACGGTTCGATCGCGTGCGATCGCCGAAGCGATTGACACCCACCAATTTTAACGTCAAGCCGTGGCAAGTTCGGTACAGGTTACGGATTTTCCCAGAAACCTTTGGATCACGATCGAGGGTCTCCCGGTGATGTCCAGTAGAAGATAATGATCCACAACCCCACCTAGCCCAGCGATCGAGTCACGAATTTAAGCGACTTCAAGACCCACAAATGTAGACCAATATAGTCATCTATGCTGTAATGGATGGCATAAAACTAGCCAATTCGGTTAAATCCAGAAAAAGAAACTGATATCATACAAGACTTGAGCTTGCTGATCGTTAGTTTTAACACCAAAAACGATCTTAAATTAATGCTTTCCGGATAATTCCAAATGCGCTTCGCTGAATTGCATATTATCCAAGCTTTAGTCGTCGCGATTCTCTCGCTGTCAACACGAAACATCGATATTTAAAGCTAAGGTGAAAGTGGACAATTACCTCCATTTATCCATAGCGACTTATAATCGATCAACTCGTTCACCATGATTTGTGAAACCGTTTGGAAGACCGAATCGTAAGCTGAGTTGATAGCGGTAAGTGACTCAAATCAAACGCAACCGATCTAGATTCATAGAACCCAACCCATTTAGAATCCTTTTGATGGGTTAAAGGCAGGATTTTTTCTTGTCTTGGCTAACTTGCTCAAGTTCTATCACGTTTGTCCTCAAGAACTTTGCCCTTTATATACGTTCTTAAAAGTTTTAATTTATGACAGATATTACACCCAACCAAATGCGCGATCGTCTTGGTAATATCGACCA
>RDYZ01000119.1 GCA_004293855.1 Oscillatoriales cyanobacterium
AGGGCGACGATCGTCTTGGCGATCGCCTGACTTTCGCGGCTGTGTTCGAGATCCTGAACAAAGGATTTATCCAGTTTTAAGGTCTGAACCGGCAGGCGATGCAGATAACTGAGGGAAGAATAGCCCGTACCAAAGTCATCTAAACCTAGGTTGATATTGAGCGATCGCAATTGCCGAAACATCTCAAACGTAGCATCCACATCATCCATTGCGGTGCTTTCCGTGATTTCCAATTTGAGCGCCGTATGGGGGATGCCACTCTGGTGAATCACCTCACGGAGCCGATCGATAAAATCCGGCATTTGGAGCTGCTTACTGGAAACATTCACACTGACAAACAGTGGATGGACTGTGGGGATATTCAGCGCCCACTGTTGGGCCTGGTGACACGCCTCTTGCAAAATCCATTGACCCAGGGGAATAATTAAGCCGGTTTCTTCGCACACGGGGATAAATTCCGCCGGAGAAACACGCCCACGACTGGGATGTTCCCACCGCATTAACGCTTCAAATCCACAAATTTCTCCGCTTCCCAAATGGACGATCGGCTGATAGTTAACGCGGAATTCTTCGCCAAGCTCCGAATGGGGAAATTGGGAACTATCGTCGGAAAATTCCAAGCCCAAAGTATCCGTATTTTGATCAAACGTGGAGTGCAGAATTCGGCTATGGGAAATCGATTCCCGTAGGTCGATTTCCAGTTGGAGTCTGGCGATCGACTGAGCCCGAACCGCCTGATCAAACACGGCGGGATGCCGTTGGCCGGTGGCTTTGGCACGGTACATCACCACCCGCGCCGCTCCTAGGGTCTCATGCAGTTCACTGCCATCACTGCTGGCCACCCCTAAACTCAGGGTGACAAACAAGGGCTGACCATCGGCCCAAAAGGGACGACGCATCAGACGACGGATGGTGTTGGCTAATTCTAGGGCGCGGGGTGAGTCGGACTCAGCGGAAAGCACGATCGTAAATTCATCTTCGCCAGTTCGCATTAAATGTTCATCGCGCATCAAACTGCCTTTGATCCGATCGCTCACGTTCAGCAGTAGATGATTGCTAACGTCACGTCCAAGGCAGTAGCGAATAGTGCTGAAACGATTGAGATCGATGGCGATCACCCAATGGTTTTTGATGTGATGCCGCCCCAGACCCAAGGTGCGATAGCGCAACCAGCCCACCTGTCGCGGTAGGCCAGTTAAGGGGTCAAAAAAGTATTGACAGGCGAGGCGATAGCTCAAAAAGCCACATCCAATACCGATCAAGCCAAACGCACCAACCGCAATCAGTGAAACAGAAACCGACATAAAACTGCTAGGGGCAAACGCTGTAAGGTAGATGGTGCATTAATCGGAAATCTAGATGGCGAAGATTGAGAGATTCCTAAGGAAGATGAAACTCAAATGTTGAAATGCCATAGAGTCGCACAGCAATTTAACAATGATTACGGGCTAAAAATATCAAAATTTTAGAAAGAATTACGGTTGAAAAACGAAGTCAATTTTATGTAACCGATCGCGATTCACTTGCATTTAGCCACCCCCAACAATCGTGACAATTTCGAGACGATCGCCCGTTTGCATCAGGGTGGTGTCCCAAAATTGGCGATGCAAAATTTCACCGTTGTACTCCACGGCAACCAAACGCGGATTGAGTCCCATTTGTTCAAGAAACTGCGGCATTGTCGTGTGAGGGAGACAGGTACGGGGTTCGCCGTTAACGGTGATGGCAATTTCAGACATGGTAACCAAACGTAGAATGAATGATCGAGAGATATTCAGAGCAATAGTGTTATATAAGTTTAGAGTTTTCTTTGGGCCAGAAGGCTCTAATCTTCCATTTCATCAAACCGAACAGATTAACGTTTACGGGAACGAGGCCACCATCGCTCACCCCCCATCATCCGGGGTCTAGTGGCGCTGGTGATGTATCCGTTTTGTCTGTGGCTTCGTTGGTCGCTTTTGATTTGACGGAACAACACTGTCATCGTTCAGGCTCTAAACATAGCGCCTTCGGTCTATTTCGGGGCGATCGGTCTCAGCGATCGAGGGCCGCCGCCACCAAGATCTCGCAGTATTGCTGATACCCACCCGCAAGTACCCCATCGAGGTGGAGGGGATCGTCTAGATCGCGCTCATCTCCTGGATCAGAAATTAAGACGGGTTGGTGATTGGCAAACCCCAGGAGCACAGCTTTGCGATTACTCAGCTCGCCTTGACTGCTATCAACATAAACGACACGATTTTCGCGACGATACTGATATCCGATCGCCTGTACAAGCTGCAAGAAGTTGTGATCGCTGCCGCCCCGCCGTGCTACAGGCTGACCCTCAAGCCAATCGATCGGGCTGGTTACGGTATCCCCCACCCCGACGATCGTTGGCATCTGTTCCGGGTCGAAGTGATCCATCGCTAGGGCGAGCAACGCATCCTGGGTACGTGGAGCGCTGCGAACACTAAAGTCAGGGCCGAGGGGAGCAATCCCGGTGTGACGGTGATAGTAACGATTCAGCAATGCTAATACACCCGCCTCTTTGATCGCGCCGCCCAGCATAAACTAAAAATCCGTGGCTCCAGAGTCGCCGCCTGTGGCGTAGCGCACCCGCTCTAAACCCCGATCGTCATGGCCTACACTCTACATATAGACACCCCATCCAAGTCTTGGATGATGAGGAGATTGTCCTGGGTGCGGAGGGTCTGGGCGAGATGATCGGCCCCGATCGCAGTGGGGGAAAAGGTCACGAAACTTTGAGTAGAACGGCCTTGTTTAGGCTAACGGATCGCAGGCGATCGAGCCGCGACACATTCTCTGATCCGTTCCTGTGCGTATTTCGGCGACCAGCGATCGTCCTCATGAGCCAAACCCGATCGGGACTGATTGACTCCTCTCCTCCTCCTCCTCTCTGATCCCAGCCCGATTCTATTCTTCCAACTTAGCAATACAGCGAAGCGACTTAACCGCCATAGCATCAGAAATATAAAACACACCACCAAACTTGTTTAAAAGAGGACGCACTTTTTCCACCACAGCCTTAACGTTATCCTCAGAGCAAAACGACAAAATATAGACATTACTAAGCGTTGTCGCAGCAAAATCCGAATCGTCCGACACTTCACCCCAGCCGCTTTTTCCCACCACATCACGAATCACCGAATACCCCGAGACTCCGGCTTCATCGAGCTGGGTCAAAATCTTATGCATTTCCCGCGAAGCAACGATAATTTCTAAACGTTTAACCAAGTGCATTCTCTATTCTCCCACTTTAAGGTATTGGATTAATCGATGTGTATTCAAAAATCAAGCAGTAGTATTAGAAATATGTTTATACCTCGTTAATTAAAATGAAGTTCAAGAGCTGACATCTGATTAATTCAGTTGTTTAGAAACCCTAGAAACTCTCTAAGACCAAAAGCGTTGAATGATTTGAAAATAAATCGGAATACCAATAATGATATTAAACGGAAATGTCAGCGCCAAGGCCATTGAAATATAAAGGCTTGGGTTGGCTTCAGGAACGGTCATTCGCATTGCTGCTGGAACGGCAATATAGGACGCACTGGCGCATAGGACAGAAAACAGCAACGCATTACCTTCTGTCATCTGTAACAGTGCCGCGATCGCAATGCCGACGATCGCATTAAATACGGGCATAAAGATCGAGAACCCAATGAGAAATGAGCCGCCTTTGCGTAAATCTTGAAAACGGCGTGCGGCCACCAATCCCATATCGAGTAAAAAGAAGGTGAGCACGCCATAAAACATATCGCCCGTAAACGGTTTTAGGCTATCCCAGCCCTGTTCACTCGTCACCAAACCAACGATGAGGCTACCGACCAACAGAAAGACTGACCCATTTAAAAAGGCTTCACGGAGGACTTCATTCCAGGAAAATTCCGTGGCTTCTTCATCACCCTTAGGCTGGTTCTTTTGGGGGTCAAAAATACGAACGAGCAGGAGTCCAACAATAATGGCGGGGGATTCCATCAAGGCTAAGGCGGCGACCATGTGACCACCAAAGTCGATGTTGAGCCGTGCCAAAAAGGATGTTGCAGTGACAAAGGTAACAGCACTGATCGAGCCGTAGGTTGCGGCGATCGCAGCCGCATTGTAAACGTCGAGCTTGAGACGTAAAATAAAGAAAGAATAGAGTGGAACGAGAGCCGCGACGACAATAGCAGCCAATAATGTCACGGAAATATCTGCGGTTAAGCCACTTTCATGCAGTTCATGGCCTCCCTTAAAGCCGATCGCAAACAGGAGGTAAAGGGAAAAAAGCTTGGGAATGGGTTGCGGAATCTCGAGATCTGATTGAACGAAAACTGAGATTAGGCCAATAAAAAAGAATAGAACCGGAGGGTTTAAAACATTGGATAAGATGAGACTCGAGTCCATAGGACATCAATTAATTTGATTTAAGGAATGGAAACAGAAGTACGCAGCGGATCTACTCCTCCTCGAGCTGCGAATTTAACAGCAAGAACGATCAGAGAAGTTTGATCTACGACTTAAACAGCAAGAATCCCACGTTTAAGAAATGAGTAAATGGCTCTGGATGTGAGACATTACGACCCTCAAACATGCTGATTTTTTGTAAATAAAATCATCCGCTCGAATGACGTTTTCAAGATATCACTGCCGATCGTCGTTTGGGTTAATGTTGCTTTTTGATAATTTCTATTGCGTTTTATCCGCCTGATCTGGGTTTGGGGTGCTGTTCTGGTACGTCACGGGTCTTGCCTGGGAATTCTCGCGGGCTGCGCCCATTGGCCTGCTGGGTTTCTGGGTTGGGTTCGATCGGCTAGACCCTCGTGATATCGTGGGCAAATTGCTGTCATGCCTTGACCGGTGGTTGGGGATTGGCGGCAATCGAGCTCGTTATGCGGCTCTCTGTTTCGTTGTTCCTCCATTGCAAGCCGTTGTGAAGATTTACCCCAGCGGTCGTCATGCCGAATTGCAAGCGGCGATCGATCGCCTCTATAAACGTCAGAACAACACCACCTCTCCCTCACGTCCGTTTCAGGGTTGGTTTACCCGGTTTGAGCGTTGGTTTGAACGAACCTGGCTGGAAATACGCCTGCGGGAACTGGCCGATGTGCTGGAAAATTTGGCCTTGTTTAAGCTGCTGTTGCTGTTGGGTCGGTTAGCGCTGTTGCTCGCGATTTTTAATTGGCTCAATGGGAGCGATGCACGACTGGCACAAAAACACCGTGAGGCGTGGCAGGTGATTAACTCAGCCTTGGTGACGCCGTTTGAAAGTGGACAGAGTACGGGGGAAGGCGGACGCATCAAGGCGATCGAGACACTGTATCGTGGCAACCAATCGCTGTCGGGGCTGTACGCACCGGGGGCCTATTTGGCAAAGCTAAATTTGTCGCGGGATTTGTGCGTTCCGAGTGAGCTATCGGATTTCAAGTTCGATGTCTTATTTGATCCCCGTGCCTATTTGCCCTATTCCCACACCAACTATAATCCCCGCTGGCAGTGGCATTGGCCGATCGTTCAGGTGCTGCCGTGGCGAACCCGCTGCGTGTTGACCCGTGGTAAATTTTCCGCCTTGGCGATCGGGGCGAATTTACAAGAGGCCAACCTGACGGCGGCTCGCTTGGGTAATGCGGCGTTGATGGGTTCTAATCTGTCGGGGGCGAGGCTTGCGGATGCGGATCTGAGTAATGCGGATCTGGATTTAGCGAACCTGAGCCGCGCCAACCTCAGTCATGCGGATTTACGTTTTGCCTTGCTGGTCGGCAGTCAGTTACCCGATGCGAATTTTCGCCGTGCCAAGCTAGACGGAGCGCTGTTAAGCAAAGCGGATCTCAGCCATGCCAATCTTGAGGATGCCAGCTTGGATCTGGCACAGCTTGAACGTGCCAACCTGCGCGGGGCGGTTCTCTGGCGAGCCAGCTTGCGCGGGGCGTCTTTGAGTGCGACGGATCTGCAAGGGGCGGAACTGTTGGGCAGTGATTTGCGGGAGACGGAGGGCTTAACGCCATCACAGTTTTTGGGAGCCAATCCTCCCTTTGTCTGTCATACCCAGCTACCGGGTACGCTTCAGATTGATCCCGATCGCGATTGCGATCGATTTGTGCGCTATCGCATTGAGCGTTTTGGGGATTCTCAAGTGGTGGCTATGGGACGGATTGAAAGTGCCCTCAAACCCATCACAGAGACGGTCACCCCGACGGCGACCCCGCCCCAAACTGAACAGACCGCAGCACCTCAAACAGCGTCAACACCTACACCTTCAAAGCCTACACCGTCAACACCCACCCCTTCGACACCTCAAGCGCCCGTACTTCCGCCAACGTCTCCCGCCCCGATGCCTTCAGACCCAGCGCCCTGTTGTCATGGCAAGTAGTCGCGCCTTCGTCCTTTTCCAAGGCGACACAGACCGCTGGGAAACGTAAACCCTCTAGAACTCGGGCCACTTCAGTCGGCTTGCAAGGGAATCCCCATGCTCGGGGTCGGGTAGGATGTCAATAGACCTAGGATTTTGCTTAACTCGCGGACGCTCTGTCTGCTAGCCTAAAGACCTCGCATCGTTTAACTGCGTCTAATTGCGTCCTATGACCTTGGCCACTGAGACCCCGCTTAATACCACCCTCGGCGATCGTATTCGCTCGGATTTTCCCATTCTGGATCAGACCGTTCATGGTCAACCCTTGGTGTATCTCGATAATGCCGCAACCTCCCAAAAACCCCAAGCGGTACTCGATGCGATCGTACATTACTACACGCACGATAATTCCAACGTTCACCGGGGGGTTCATACCCTCAGCGCTCGGGCGACCGAGGCATACGAGGCGGCTCGCGATAAGGTAGCAGCGTTCGTCAATGCTCGATCGCGCAATGAAATCGTCTTCACCCGCAACGCCAGCGAAGCGATCAATCTTGTGGCTTACACCTGGGGAAGCAGCACCATCCAGGCGGGTGATGAAATCATTCTGTCGGTGATGGAGCATCACAGTAACCTAGTGCCGTGGCAAATGCTGGCACAACGGACGGGCGCGGTGTTGAAGTTTGTCGGCCTGACGGAAACGCAAGAATTTGACCTGGATCAGTTTAAATCGCTCCTGAGCGATCGCACCAAGCTGGTGTCGATCGTCCACGTGTCCAATACCCTCGGTTGCATTAACCCGATCGAGGAAATCGTTACGCTCAGTCACGCTCAGGGCGCAAAGGTCTTGATCGATGCCTGCCAAAGTGCGCCGCATATGGCGCTGGATGTCCAGGCGATCGGCTGTGATTGGTTGGTGGCCTCGGGTCATAAAATGTGCGCCCCGACGGGAATCGGCTTTTTGTACGGACGCGAAGCCATCCTCGAAGCGATGCCGCCATTTTTGGGCGGTGGTGAAATGATCGCCGAGGTGGAATTAGAAGCGTCAACCTACGCTGGACTGCCCCATAAGTTTGAGGCCGGAACCCCGGCGATCGGGGAAGCGATCGCCCTCGGCGCGGCGATCGATTATTTGACGGGTCTTGGTATGGACGCGATCG
>RDYZ01000412.1 GCA_004293855.1 Oscillatoriales cyanobacterium
GCCGCCTTGCAAACCGCAGCGGGTGCGTTGAAGTTACTCGCAAGTTGGGGGGATGTGCCGCTAAAGTCAATGACAGCACTACGATCGAGCGGATTAACCGTGATCGCCACCTGGATGCGATCGCCACTATCGAGTTCAACACAGGCGCTACCGTCCGCGAGGCGAGCGATCGCCCGTCGTACCGAGGCTTCGGCATTGTCCTGAACGTGTTGCATGTAGGCGCGAACCGTGGCGAGGCCGTAGGTGTTGACCATCGATCGAAGTTCGCGCACACCGCGTGTGTTGGCGGCAATTTGGGCGCGGAGGTCGGCGATATTGCGATCGGGGTTACGTGCCGGATGTTCACCGTACGCGAGTCGATCGCGGATCTCCGTTTCGAGCAAGATTCCCTGTTTGACGAGGGGTACATTATCGAACAAAATACCTTCATCGTTGATCGTGCGGCTGTTTGGCGGCATAGACCCCGGTGTAATGCCACCAATGTCAGCATGGTGTCCCCGTGATGCGACATAAAATAGGGGTGTTTGGGGTCGGGTTTGGGATCGGGTTTGGGATCGGGTTTGAGATTGTTCTGGATTTGTGGTGTTATGAAGATCGCTCGAATGATCCCCAGGGATCGGATCAGCAAACACCGGTGTAATCACCGTAATATCCGGTAAATGTGTGCCGCCATTGTACGGATTATTGGATAGATAAACATCGCCAGCTTTCAGTTCCGAGCCGCGATCGCGTACCAAGGCTTGCACACTTTCACTCATCGATCCCAAATGCACGGGGATATGGGGTGCATTTGCCACCAGTTCGGCATTACTATCAAAAATTGCACAGGAAAAATCGAGCCGTTCTTTGATATTAACGGAGGTACTCGTATTTTGGAGGGTGATGCCCATCTGTTCAGCGATCGCACGAAACAGATTATTAAAAATTTCCAGACGCACCGGATCGGGTTTGTCGGTTAAGACGGCGGACTGTGGCGTTAGATCAATCTCAAGCTGAATTGTGGTGTCTAGGCTTTCGTCTAAGGAAGGATGGGACGGCAGCTTCTCTAAAATTAAATCCCCCGATTGCATCACGATCGCCGACCATCCCGGTTCAATAATATTGGTTCCAATCGCTTCAATGATGATCGCAGCACCCATGATGCGATCGCCACTCTGTAACTGCTCGCGTTGAAAAATAGGTGTTTCAAGCCACTGGTTTTGGGCGTACATTTGCACCGTTGCGATCGCGTCTGGTTCTGGTTTGCTACGGTTTAAATATCGTGCATTAGGCTTGAGTTGACTATTATTTAAATCTGATAAACCTGAGTTACTTAAACTAGAGCTAATTAAATCAGATCTAGTTAAATCAGGGCTAATTAAGTCAGAGTTATTTAACGTCTGAACGGCCTCATTCCAACAAATTGCCTCGACGGTAATGGCTTCGACCATTACCCCCGTATCGGGATAAATAAACCCGTAACGTTGCCGGTGGAGTTGCTCAAACTGTGCCACCATCGTCGCCCGATCGGCAAAGTCCACCGCGATCGCCGTATCCGTACCGCAATATTTCAACTGCACTTTACAAAGGAACGTTAACCGTGAGCGATCGTCCTGTGCCGGTTGTAGCTCTGATCCTGTCGCCTGTTTTAACTCCGCGATCGATGTCGCTAAATCCAGCGTATCGGTTAATTCAGCCTCGATCGAACATTCCCGCAG
>RDYZ01000413.1 GCA_004293855.1 Oscillatoriales cyanobacterium
ACCGCCGTCGATCGCGCCGAAACGGAACCCGAACAGGCTCACGCGATTAATGCGATCGCGCCCGGTCTCCTCGCCACCGCCACCGCCCAGCGCGGCGCCAAGCTGATCCATATTTCCACCGATTACGTCTTCGATGGTCAGAAGGGATCGCCCTATCTGGAAACCGACCCCACCGGCGCGATCGGCGTCTACGGTCAAACCAAACTCGACGGCGAACGGGCGATCCTGGCGGCTGATCCGACAGCGGCGATCGTGCGGACGGCTTGGGTATATGGCGTTGGCGGTACGGGCAATTTTGTTAAAACCATGCTGCGCTTGGGCAAGGAGCGCGAGGAACTGCGCGTGGTGGCCGATCAGATTGGTAGCCCGTCCTGGACAGGGGACATCGCCACGGCGATCGTCGATCTAGCGCTGAATCACCACGAGGCTGCGGGCGTGTTTCAGTTCACCAATAGCGGCGTCGCCAGTTGGTACGATTTCGCCGTCGCCATTTTCGAGGAGGCCGCAGCGATCGGCTTTCCCCTCGCGGTGCAACGGGTGATCCCGATTACCACCGCCGACTATCCCACCCCGGCCAAACGTCCGGCCTATTCCGTCCTCGCGGGTGGCAAACTCGCCCGTCTACGCGGCACGATCGCCCCCCACTGGCGCGACGGGCTGCGATCGATGTTAACGGAACTACGGCAGGTTTCAGACTAGGATCGAAAGCGCCCGCCTTTTCCGCGTCCCATGAAAAACCCAACCATCCAGTGGTATCCCGGCCACATCGCCAAAGCCGAACGTCAACTCAAGGAAAATCTTTCCCGCGTTGATGTGGTGCTCGAAATTCGCGATGCTCGGATTCCCCTTTCGACCAATCATCCCCAGCTTGACGGCTGGCTGGGTGAAAAAAGCCGTGTGCTTGTGCTAAATCGTCGTGATGCGATCCCCGATGCGGTGCGTCACGGCTGGGATGCATGGTTTCGCGATCGGGAGATTGTGCCGCTGTTCACCGATGCGAAGCAGGGGAAGGGGGTCGGCGAGCTATCACGGGCGGCGGAGGCTGCCGGTCGCAAGCTGAACGATCGACGCAAAAAGCGGGGGATGCAGCCGCGCCCGGTGCGAGCAGTGGTGATTGGTTTTCCCAATGTGGGCAAATCGGCTTTAATTAATCGGTTGCTGCGTAAAAAGGTGGTGGAAAGCGCCCGCATGGCGGGGGTGACGCGGCAACTGCGTTGGGTGCGAATTTCCGACAAGCTGGAATTGCTGGATGCGCCGGGGATTATTCCCTGGCAGCTCCCCGACCAAACTGCGGCGGTGAAGTTGGCGATCTGTGATGATATCGGCCAAGCGTCCTACAGCAATTTCAATGTGGCGGCGCAGTTTGTGGATTTATTAGCCGAGGTCATTGCGAGCGATCGCCAGTTTAATCTGACCAATCCGTTGATCGATCGCTACGATTTAGCGGCGACGGATTTAACGGGCGAAAGCTATGTGGAGGCTCTGGCGCACCACCGCTACAGTGGCGATATTGAACGGGCGGCGCGTCAGCTCCTCAATGATTTTCGGACGGGGAAACTGGGGACGATGCCGCTGGAGTTGCCGCCGGATTCTTAGCGGAGTCGATCCAATGAGCACTGAGGGCAAACGCATACTCCTAATTTTTCGCAACACGGGCTGAAAATTGCCACTTTGTTGAGAAAATTTGAGCCGAT
>RDYZ01000120.1 GCA_004293855.1 Oscillatoriales cyanobacterium
ACCCCCGAATCTCCCGAGACTTCCCACCGTTCCCAAAACCCTGAAACCAAGAAACCACAGGAGACCCGAGGAATGCGCCATGAGTTAGGCGAGGTGGGATCGTCCAATTCGGGTGGTGGAGCTGGTGAGACGGGCAGCACGGGCGATCGCGCTAATGGAGAGGGGCAAGGAGTGCCGGTTCAGGGGATGATCGTGCGATCGGGTCGTGGTCCGGGAGGTCGTACAGGGCGCATTTCCGGTGCGGGTGTGGGTACAGGAAACGGTACAGGCACAGGTTCAGGCGTGGGGATGGGAACCGGTACAGGTACAGGATCAGGAAGCGGTACAGGCGTGGGGATGGGAACCGGAAATCGTTCCTCCGGTGGTCGTGGCACAGCGTCGAGATCCTCCTCACAGGGTGTATTGCCCCGTGAATCAACGGGTGCTACCTCCGGTGGTATATCCTGTGCCGACGGTTGCGAAGGTCGCTATCAGGGCTCACAAACTGAAGTCATTGAACACGATCCGTTGATTCGGGCCTATCGCAATGCGAACGGCGAACTAGAATTTGAGTTAATTCAATCAAGCGGCAGTGCTGAGGCTGATCGGGCTGCCCTGACGACTGCTCAACAGGCCAGCTACACCAGCGATCGGGATGAATTCACGATCCGCGCCCGCATCGCGGAGGACGCTTCAGCCTCTCCACCGGTTCAGGATTCCACGCCAATTTCGGAAGCTCCACCCGCAACACCTCCTGAACCGGCCTATGAGGAACCGGCCTACGATGAGCCCGTCTACGAAGAACCCATCTACGAAGAGCCGGTCTATGAAGAACCCATCTACGAAGAGCCGGTCTACGAAGAACCCGTCTACGAAGAACCGATTCATGAAGCCTCAACCGCAGAAGAACCGGCCTACGCAGAGCCCACAAGTGAAGAACCGGTCTCTGAGGAGCCTAGTGGTGAAGCGTCAACCACAGAAGAACCGCTGAATGATACGGGTGATGAGTCTTAAAAAATCCCATGATGCGATCGCCCGCTCAGGCTAAGAGAGAGCGAACTTCCACAGACTTCAGAGGTCTAGACAAAATCCTGTGGCTTGAATCAACGGCGATTTTGCAACCGTGGGGTCTTAATAATTTTGCCTCAGTCCTGAGGGTCTCAAATTCAAGCCAATTTAAGTTTGAATTTGGATCATCAATTAACGTATGAAACTTCACGCAACACGCAACTGACGTGGTACGCTTGCCTAGCTCGGTTCTGATGGAGAACAGCCATCAGAGGAAACGGGGAAAGTTCGGTGTAAGTCCGACGCTGTCCCGCAACTGTGAAAAAGATTTGTGCTTGTGTTCGACCTCGCTCTGTGGTGATCATCATCCGATCGTCCGTGTGGAGTGGCTGTCGATCACCACACAATCTTTCAGTCAGAATGCCCGCCGATCGCCACAGATAAACTCAATTCACATCTGCGAGGTTACGGATGCTGTTTGCTCAAAATTCTCGTCACGCTTGGGCGTGGCGGTTCTGTTTGTGTTCGCCGGTTATTCAAAGTGCAACATTATTCGGTTGCCTTTGGGTCGCACTGCCCGCAGCGGCGGCAACCGCGATCGAGGGGTTGTCGAGCGGTCGTGAAGAGGAGGTCGAACTCACCGATGTGCGTCGCACGGCGATCGCCCAGACCGTAGAGCCTGGATCGCTCGCTACACCACCAGTGGCGATCGCCGAAACGGCTGCGAAGGAACACCAAGCAGAACCGGAAACCTTCTCAGACTCCACAGAATCTGATCCGCCCAAGGCGGAGACTGAGCCCAGTTCCACCAACCCGGACACCATCGACGAGACCATTGGCGAAACCACTGACGAAACTGCCGATGATGTGGTGGACGACGCCGCCGATGTCGAAATCCTGATCGATCGCATCCTCGATCAACCCGTTTTTGCTCCCTTTCGTCAAGATCGACCCCTCCGCGACTCCTCACGCCCGATCTACGTCGTCCCTCGCGAACAACTCGATGTCCAGGGAACCACCACCGTGCAAGAGGCTCTGCGCTATCTCCCCGGTGTACTGAGCGGGGGAACCACTGGTGGTCAACTGGGTGCTCAAAGTGCCCAATTTATTCGTGGTGGCGATAGCACTCAAACCCTGATTTTGTTTGATGGTCGTCCAATTAACGATCTGGGTTTTGTGGGTGGGTTTGACATTGCAGAATTCACCACTGATTTTGTGGAGCGTGTCGAAGTGGTTCCCGGTGGGAGCTCGGCGCTGTATGGCTCTAGCGGCGTGGGTGGCACGATTAACATCGTGACCCAGGAGCCGACCGCCGAACCGGAATTTTCTGCCCGTGTGGGATTGGGTAGCTTTGGCTATAACCAGCAGGTGCTTCGCGCTCGGGGTTCGGCGGGGGCTCTCGGTTGGGTGGTGGGCTACAACCGTACCTACGCCGAAAATGATTTTCCGTTCGAGTTGGAGACAATCGACTATGACGGCACCCGCGACAATGCCGACGCCAACTACAACAACCTCAACCTCAAGCTGACAGCGGATATTAACGATCGTAACCGCCTCACCTTCAGTGGTCTTTATCTTTCCCGTGATATTGGTGTTCCCGGCGGTGTTCCAACCGGTGAAGGTCGTCTTGGAGAGTTTAATAGCCTCAGTGACGAGGCACGGCAATATAGCGAAGATTTACTCTTGGATGTGCGTTGGGATTCACAGTTAAGCGAAGACGATCGATCGCTGCTCACCGCACGAGTATTTACCGATTTTCTGAGCTATACCTATCGTGATCCGAGCTTTAGCCGAGATGAAGTCGATCGCAATTCCCTCGGGTTTCAAGTGCAACATAGCTTGAAATTGGCGGAGACCCAACGCCTAACCTATGGCCTCGATTTTCGGACTATTTCCTCCGAAAATAATACCTATAGTTTTTTCGATGGCAGTACAGCAACCAACTATGATGCCAACATCGACCAAGGCGCACTCTTTGCACTCTACAATCTCGATCTGACCGAAGACATTAGTGTGAATTTAGGGCTACGTCAGGAGTTTAACAGCCTTGAAAATGGCTCGTTTACCTCTCCGAGTGCGGGTATTTTATGGCATCTTTCCGACAGCACAACCTTACGGGCTAACTATGCTCGTAGTTTTAATGCACCGCTGATTTCGGCTCTAGAAGGCTTTGCGTCCTTTGATGTGGCTGGAAATCCTGACCTCAATCCTGAGCGTGGCAATAGCTTTGATCTGGGTATCGATCAAAAACTTGGTGATTTTGGCTTATTTCGCTTGACACTTTTTCTCAACCATATTTCAGATGCGATCGCCTTTGAATTTGGCTCACCGAGTACCTTTGTTAATATTGGTGAAACGGAGACAATCGGGATTGAAGCTGGATTAGATTTGGAACTGGCGAAACATCTATTTGCCTTCACCAATGTTACGCTCAACAATACCGAAATCCTGCGGGATAGTAATGCAGATAATGAAGGCAATGACCTGAGTTTTCGGGATGCCAATAGTGTGAATTTAGGTCTCGCCTATGCACGTCCGGATGGCCTGTATGCGGGGATTGTATTGCACTATATCGGTGAATTTTTTGTGGATAATGCCAACACAGAAACCCTGGGGGATTACGTCACCGTTGATCTGAAAACGCAAATTCCGATCGGAGATAATCTTGTTCTGAATGCTAGCCTGAATAATCTGTTTGATGAAAATTTCGAGCTTTATCCCGGCTATCCCGGCCTTAGCCGCAATGCCCAAGCTAGCCTTCGCTGGACGTTCTAGATCCCACCGTATTGTTGATCGTCGCTGGCTCCTGGTCTCGGTTTGCATCTCGATCGCCCTCAGTAGTTGCGGGCGATCGAGTACCGTGCCCACCGTAACCACGACACCGGGCGATCGTCCCAGCGTAACGGATGCCCGCGATGCCCGCGATGCGTGCGTGGCCCGTTATGATCCCAGCGTCGATTATTTTCCCGATAAGGCTCAGATTGAGGATGCCACCGGTTTTCGTGTCGAATACCACCGTCATTACAAAACCATCACCGTTCGCGAACCCTGGCAAAATGCCGATCGTAGTTTTACCTATACCCTCGTTCAGTGCGGTACACCGATCCCGGAGGGCGTCGATCCCGATCGGGTGATCACCATTCCCGTTCGATCCATTGTCGCCCTCTCCACCACCCATCTCCCCCACCTCGATCGCCTCGGTGTTGTTGATCGATTAGTGGGTACTGGCACTGCTGACCACATCAGTACCCCCAGTGTTCGCGATCGCCTCGCCTCCGGTGACACGATCGAAGTCACCCGCAATCTGTCCACCAACATCGAAGCCATCATCGGTCTTGATCCCGACCTGGTCATGACCCATAGCATCGGCGACCCCAGTAGCGACATCTATCCCAAACTGACCGAAGCCCAGCTCAAGGTGGTACTCAACGCGGAATACGTGGAACGATCGCCCCTAGGACGCGCCGAATGGCTGAAGTTTACGTCACTCTTTTTTAACCGTGAAGCCGAGGCCAATGCTCAGTTTGCCACGATAAAACGGGAATATTTAGCCGTGGCCGAGTTGGCGAAAACGGTCACAACTCGACCCACCGTCCTCATTGGTTTTAGTTACCAAGGAACCTGGTACGTCGCCGGTGGACAAAGCTATGGGGCGCAGCTTCTCGCGGATGCAGGCGCCAATTATCTCTGGAGTGATTCAACGGCTCCGGTAACACTACCGCTGGATTTTGAGGCGGTCTATGCGGTGGCAGCGGCGGCGGATGTTTGGCTCAATTTCAACCCGGCCTGGTCAACACGGGCCACCGCGATCGCCGATGATCCGCGTTACGGCCAGTTTCAAGCGTGGCAGCGCGATCGGATGTACAACAACACGGCCAAAACCAACGCCACGGGCGGTAACGACTATTGGGAAACAGGCTTACTCGAACCACAGGTCATTTTGGCGGATCTGGTGCAAATTTTTCACCCGGAGTTGCTGCCCGATCGGCAATTGGTGTACTACGAGAAATTACCCTAACAGCTCTAAGTTTTCCCTGGCTAACGTGAGTTCGGGATTAAGCAAATCTTTTTTTGCCATATCACGTTAAAAAAGACCCGACAGCGATGAGATCAGCGCGATCGGGTCTTTTTTAAGTTGTTGTACAGGTTGTCAAGAGTGACTAACAGGGATCGAGTATGTTTAATACACTGAATACTCGAGGGACATGATCTAGGTAATCTAACGCATAACTCGGACGAAACCGAAACATCTAACCGTATAGCTTAATCAGCTTCTTGCATTCCTTAATCACAAGCTGGAGATAGATTGATACAGATGTATCACTAGGGCTCCCAAACCATCAAATCAGAAGATCTAAGCCGTCAATTTAGACGTTGCAGCTTCTAGCAAAAGCCTTTTTTGCAAAGAATTCAGAACCTCCCAAAATTAGGGGTAATGTCCTACAGCGACCTTTTGGATTTATAGCGACGTCAGGGACACTCAGATTTTTTCTCTGATGTATCAATAAGCTGGAGATGAACGCATGACTGGCGGCAGTGCCAACGTTAGTCTTATGTTCAGTTCTCCCAAGGGACTGAGAGGAGAAAATATAAGTGTTCAGTGACGGGCTTCAGGACAACAGACGACGAACAATTTCAGATGGGCCAGTGTTCAAATCTCCCTAACGATAGGGCATGGACTCTTGTCTTTTCACGCAGTAGTCTAGAACTTAGTTCCGAGCGATCAACACTCAGGATTTTCTCGAATAGGTGTGGATGGACTGGATCTGAACGGATGACAGCTTAACCGTCATTCAGAGCAATACGTTCAGCTTTCCCAAGGAATCAAGTGAGAAAATACAAGCGATCGGGACGGATGTCAGGACTCTGTGTTACGACAGCTTTTGTAGTGACTAGCAGTGTGAACCTCCTGGACGATTACGACTCGAACCGTGGGCGAAACGGCTTTTTTTGTTGTTCCCTTTTTCTTCCTGGGAATCGTGCCGTTTGTTCATGTGCTTAATGTAAAACAAGAGCGATCTCGATACAAGGTATTGATACAACTGTTTGTGATACCGAAGTAACTACTATCCAAAAACATGAAGTTTTTTGTAGGTGCGAAGACCTGACTTAATCTGTGGCGGGTGTAGACGGGGATGTCCCGGCGGTAACGATCGGCCAACCAATCTGCAACACAGCCACGGGTTCCCCTGCGGCGATCGCGGTTACTCCGACGGGAATGACCGCCAGCCCATTGCTCAAGGCCAAACCGATCGCATTGCCTGAGCTGCTGCTACCACGATCGCGATCGAACTCAAACCCCTTGGGGCCGTAGTACAACGAGCCCCAACTATAGGTTTCGCGTCCTCCACCTGCTTTCAGCGCTTCCCGTAGGGTGGCCTGGACAAATAGCGGTTCCCAACCTCGGGTCAAGCCTGAGAGTTTGAGCAGGGCGGGACGGACAAAGCGCCAACAACTGACGAGGGCGGAGACGGGGTTACCGGGCAAGCCGAAATAAATCACGGATCGATCGGCGTCACCGTTGGCATGGGGAAAGGTGGCGACGGTTAGGGGTTTGCCCGGTTTGATGGCGACGGATCGCAGGTGAATCGTACCGCCAAGATGCTCCAAAACCTCCTCAACATAATCGTAATCACCGACCGAGACGCCACCGGTTGAAATCACGATATCGGCTTCTTCGATCGCCTGGGCGATCGCCGCTGCTGTGACCCGAGGGTCATCGGCAATGATGCCAAAGGGTAGGACAACCGCACCCTGATCCTCTAAAAAACTGGCGATCGCGGCTTGATTAGAATCGACAATCTGACCGGGGAGCAGCGGCTGATCGGGAGAGACCAGCTCTCGGCCTGTGGAGAGCAGCGCCACACGGGGACGCCGAAACACCCGCACCGATGTGCATTGCGCGGCTGCTAGGATTGCGACTTCCGCTGCCGCTAGGAGAATCCCGGCGGGTAGCAGGGTGTTACCACTTTGGTAAAACTCGCCTTTGAACCGGACAAACTGCCCGACCTGGTTGGGGGCGCGATGGATCACGACCCGATCGCCCTCGCGGGTCGTGTCCTCCTGCATGACGATCGTGTCTGCCCCCTTGGGCAACATCGATCCGGTAAAAATCCGAATCGCTTGGCCGGGATGCACCATCTGTTGAGGCGCACACCCCGCCGGAATTTCGCCCACGACCTCCAGGGTGATCGGTTGGGTCTCGCTTGCCTCGGTCACATCCAGGAAGCGCACCGCATAGCCATCCATCGCCGAATTGTCCCAGTGGGGAAAATCAAGGCGGCTGGCGATCGGCTGTGACAGAATACGCCCACTGACACGATCGAGTGGCACGGTCTCGGTATCCTCCATCACGTTAAACGGTTGAACGCACCCAAGAATAATCGCTTCAGCTTCACGGACGGGGATCATGACGGTAACTCCGAGGATAGATGGTTGGACAGCCAGCCCCTTCTCCCATTTTGGGAGAAGAGGAGCCAGATTTTAAGGATCAAAGTCCCTCTCCCGGACTGGGAGAGAGATTTAGGGTGAGGGTCTGTCGAGTATGCGTTTGCCCTGAATGGTTGGACAGGGCGGGGTGATTCAGCGTGGCAATTATTTTAAGATTAGTAACAGTCAGTAAGATGAACCTAGTGACTTGAGATGGATTGTGGTGAGTTGGGGGTTAACGC
>RDYZ01000121.1 GCA_004293855.1 Oscillatoriales cyanobacterium
AGAGGTGCGAAGACATCGCACCTCTTTTTGTTAATGGCTGGATTGCCTGTTTTGCAAGCGGTATGACCCTGGATTCAGACTGGATGATCTTGATCGCATTCGCCTTGGGTGGACTGACGATCGCCTACGGCATTGGTTGTGCCATCTTGGTGAAGATGCAAACCGGACTGGTCTTTCGTCCAGATTATGAGTTTAAGCAAACACCGGCAGATTATGGTCTGAATTATCGGGAGGTCTGGATTGCGATCAACTCTCCAGAGGAACGAGACCCCAACGCGGCAGCCCCGACCGAACAGTTACATGGGTGGTGGATCGGTGAAACCCAACCCCAACAGGCCGATCGGGTCACGATTTACTTTCACGGCAATCGCGGCAATATCAGCTCGACCCTCAACCTGGAACGGATCGCCGCGTTTTACCAAACCTGGGGCGGGGCGTTTTTGATCGCGGACTATCGCGGCTTTGGTCGTAGCGTGTCGGGGCCACCGTCCGAACGCAAGCTTTACGAAGACCTCGATGCGATCTGGAACCACATAACCCACGGGGAAGGGGTCGCACCCGATCGGCAGTCCATCTGCGTGTACGGCCATTCCCTCGGCGGTGCGGCAGCGATCGAGTTTGCCCGCCGTCATCCCAGCATTACAGCCCTCATTGTCGATGGGTCGTTCACGTCGATCTACGATGTCGCCCTCGAAAACCCAAATTTTCGACCGTTCCCGCTCGATCGCATCCTCAAACACCGGTTCGAGTCGATCGCTAAAGTGCCAACCCTCACCATGCCTACCTTGTTTATTCACGGCACAGCCGATGATGTGGTTCCAGCGTTTATGAGTGAAAAGCTCTACGCCGCTGCTGCCGAACCCAAGGACTTGTGTTTACTGCCCGGAGTACACCATGAGGACGTGCTAGAGCTCGCCCCCGATCGCTTTTTGAGTACACTATCGCACTTTCTCGATCGGGCTCAATGCTGCGTGAAACCGTCATGATCGGCCTTGAGTGACTGCCGCTGTCTCCCGTAGGGCTGCGATACGATCGGGACAGGCCCCAGGCATGAATTGAACACACAGGCCGGTGAGGTCACCGTCGATTGATCTCGATGTCCGGATGAAGTTGGTGCACTTTGCGAGAGGTTCTAGTAATGGACTACGACATTCCTTCGATCATTCAGGGGTATGCCCAGGGTTACTTTCTGATGGCGAATGATGATAATCGCACGGTGGGTTGGTACAGCAGCCGATCGCGGGCGATCATCCCCCTAGACCATCGCTTTCGTTATCCCAAATCCTTGCGCCGATCGCTCAATCAAAACCGCTTTGAAGTGGCGATTAATCGCGATTTTCCGGCGGTGATCGAAGGCTGTGCCGATCGGGATAGCACCTGGATTTGCGAGGATCTCAAGCAAATTTATCTCGAACTCCACAAAGCCGGATGGGCCCATAGCTTCGAGACCTGGCAGGGCGATCGTCTGGCGGGCGGTGTGCTGGGTCTTGCGATTGGGGGTGCTTTTATTGGCGAATCCATGTTTTATCGCATTCCCGAAGGGTCGAAAGTGGCGATGGTTAAACTGGTTGACCACCTTCGCGCTCAACAGTTTGCCCTGTTTGATGCCCAACTCCAAAACCACCACCTCGCCCGCTTCGGAGCCTATACCATTGACGATCGCGAGTACGATCATCGCTTAGACGCTGCCGTCGCCCTATCCCGTTCCTTTGCTCCCGCCTCACCCCAACCGCCAGTCCTGGACTGACCCACGTTTCACTGGGGGTTACGGTAGGTTGAGTAAATTGGCGATCGCATTCAACACACTCTGATAGAAATTACCTTCAAACTGGCGAAACAACTGAAACGGCTCACCCGGCGCACCAAAAAACGGACGCAGCGTCCACCCCAACTGACTGCCAACAAAGCCATAGAGACCTAGCCACGCTTGCAACAATCGTTTGCGGTTGGCATAGCCATCGAGATCATCTTGCTCCGACATCATCTGCATTCCATCGTAGAGAAACTTCACGCCGACGATGCCGGTGAGTGCCATGATCGCCACGTTGAGCAGGAGAAAAAAGTTGTAATTTTGCGTGGTGACGAGGAAAAAGAGCGTAATCGGCGCAAAGCTAAAGAGCAACACACCGATCGCCGCCACCGCTGAGATCAAAATCCCGAAGTGCTGCACCAGGCTTTTGCGTGAGCCAAACAGCACATTGAAAAAATACAGCGTCGGGAAACAGATCAGTAATGTCAACAGGTACAGGATGGGCAGTTTTACCGCCGAGGACAGAGCCTGCGGCCAGCCGCTGAAGGAGCCGACGATCGCGCCATACACCGCGAACAAGGCCGATCCGGTCACCATCAACGCAGAAATTTTACCCATGACGTTTTGGTTCTCGGCAATTTGAGCCATAAAACCCGTGCGATCGCGCAACAGCAAAATCAACGTATTGAAGTATCGCTCAAGCTGAGTTTGACGATGCGGCATGGGGCTTCTCCAGAGAAATTCAATCGCGGCCAACGTGAATCTAAACGACTCAGAATGCTCGTAATTGAGCTGAATTCAGGGATAACTCCAGCTTTGAGCGTATGGGTTCCAGGTTAAAACGTAACCCATCGGGCAGGTGATCGGTCTGGCGATCCGTCTGGCGATCGATCGGGCATTCAAGACCCCGTTCGCTCAAAACTGATCACAAACTGATCCCAGAGACTCCCCATCAATCCAAACCTCGGCTCAGGTACTCATGAATTATGACGAGATCACACCGATTCCTCAAACTTCAGTACGTATCCTCACGGACTTTGATGCGCTCAGGGACGTATTCCCCTCTATTTCCCAGCCTAGAGCGCTGTGCTTCCAGGTCAGGCAGGACGGAAAACGATCGGATGAATTTTACATTCGTAGTTAAAAATACGTATATTTTCTCCGTTATACCGCTGAGGTTTCAACGATTTAAGTCGCTTTTTTTAGACAATCTACGTATTTTAATTCCGTGAAGTTACGCATGAATACGGAGCCAGGGATAAAAACTCTGGTGTTACGATCATGGGCTGACAGCCTGTGATTGTTCAGGATTTCAATCGCTCTACTCCACTCATCTACCCGTTGTTTCATGTCCGATACGATTACCTCTGACTTAGTGCTGTTTTGGCATCGCAGAGACTTGCGTCTGTCCGATAATCAGGGGCTACACGCAGCATTTGAACGAAGCGAGAAAGTCATTGGGGTTTTTTGTCTCGATCCACATTTGCTTAACGCCGACGATGTTGCTCCGGCGCGTGTTAGCTACATGTTGGGCTGTTTACGCGAGCTAGCCACCTCCTATCGCACCCTTGGCTCTCGGTTATTGGTGGTGCAGGGTGACCCGATCGCGACCTTGCCCACCCTCGCGATCGCTGTGGGGGCGAGTGCGGTGTACTGGAATCGGGATGTGGAGCCCTATGCCCGCCAGCGCGATCGGGAGGTCGCGGCGGAATTGCGCGATCGTCAGATCAGCGTCGAAGCCGGTTGGGATCAACTGATGCATATCCCTGGGGCCATCCGCACCAGTACCATCGATAGCAAGCCCTACACGGTCTTTACACCGTTTCGGAAAAACTGGAGTCGCCAGCCCCAAACCGATCCCGTACCCAGCCCCACACGGGCGATCGATTTGACCCCTGCGGAGCTGCAATCGGCACAACAGGCGGGGACGATCGAGATTCCCAGTGATGGGGCCTTGGGGATTGAGTGGAATGGGGGGTTTCCGATCGCACCGGGTGAAGCCGCCGCCAAAGCAAAACTGAAGCAGTTTGTTGCAGACGCCATTTTTCGCTACCACACCGATCGAGAGTTGCCCTCGGTCGTGGGGACGTCGGGTCTCAGTGCCGCGCTCAAGTTTGGCGCGATCGGCATTCGTGAGGTGTGGCAAGCCACCCACCAAGCGGCGAAAGGCTGCCGCAATGATGTTGCCGCCAGTGACGGGGTTCGCACCTGGCAAGATGAGCTGATCTGGCGCGAGTTTTACCAAACGGTGTTGTATTTCTTTCCAGCCTTAGCGGATGGCCCCTATCGTGAGATGTGGCAGGATTTTCCGTGGGAGAACGATCGTCGCAAATTCCAAGCCTGGTGTGATGGACGAACGGGCTACCCGATCGTGGATGCCGCCATGCGTCAGCTCAAGGAAACCGGCTGGATGCACAATCGCTGCCGTATGATTGTGGCCAGTTTTCTCACCAAAGACCTCTGTATTGATTGGCGTTGGGGCGAACGCTACTTTATGCAACATCTGGTGGATGGTGATCTGGCCGCGAATAATGGGGGTTGGCAGTGGAGTGCCTCGAGCGGGATGGACCCGAAACCCCTGCGAATTTTCAACCCCACAACCCAAGGCAAGAAGTTCGATCCGGATGCAACCTATATTCGGAAATGGTTACCGGAAATTCGCACCCTGGAAACCAAGCGCATTCATGGGGGTGGCCTGACGCCGCTGGAAGCACAGTCCTACGGTTACGTCACCCCGATCGTCGATCACACCGTTCAGCAAAAGCGCTTCAAAGAGATCTACAAACAACAGAAAGAAAAATACAGCTAAATTCGCGGATAACTCGCGATCGGGGGGTGATCATTTTCGGGCTTGGCATCCGCCAATTCAATCTCTTGGACATCCAGTGCAGGCAACGTCACCGTGACACAGACTTTGCTGTCGTCCTGGGCATAGTCAAGGCTACCGCCGTAGAGTTCGAGCAAAATCGTGACCATAGCAAGGCCAATTCCGGCTCCCCCACGACCATTACGCAGATGATCCGCACGACAAAATAGAGGGGTATGATTCGTTTGATTGGGCTCAATGAAATCATGCCAATTCACGATGCTGATGGAGCATATCCCCGTCGCCAAAAAGGAACAGACGAGGTGAATCGGCGTGCCGATCGAGGAAAACTTCAGTGCATTTTCAATCAGCTCATACATCATTTGCTGTAGCCAATAATCCGAAATGGCAACATAACCATTTTGAAGCTCCAGCCGTACATCTTCGAGTCGATCATGCTCCTTAGCACAGCTCCACACCAGCCGATTCACTAAGGGTTGAATCATGGCGATATGCAGATCCGAAACGTCAGATTGTAAGCGCAAGGGATCAATTTTTAGCAGCTTCAAACTGACGTAGTTCAACAATCGTTGATTAAACTGTTTAAGCTGTCCCGCCGAGCTGATGATAATGCCCATTAAATCGCGGATTTCTGGCAGACTCATCTCATCATCATCCAGATCACAAATTAAATCCGCAGCCCCAAGAATGCCGGTCAGGGGAGAATTGAGCTGATAGGGCAGGGTGTGGGCTAGGCTTTCGCACAGCCGTTCGATTTCCGCATGACCCAACTGGCGTAGACGATCGCGCTTAGCCAGTCGTGCGTCAATGGCCGAGATCAGATCACCCATTAAAAACGGCTTTGTTATGTAGTCATCAGCCCCCAGCTTCATCCCCTCCCGCACATCCTGAGGGGTCGATTTTGCGGTCATAAAAATAAAGGCAATATGGGCAGTGCGGACATCGTTACTTAAGTGCCTAATCACGTCATAACCACCCACATCCGGCATGATTACATCACACAAAATCAAGTCCGGCTGTGCTAATAAGGCCAGTTCAATCCCCGATCGGCCATTGTTTGCCGTTAATACTTGAAATCCATTCAGTTTCAGGGATAAACCGAGATTTTCGAGCAGGCTGACATCATCTTCAATGATTAAAATTTTACGGGTCATTATGTCCAACCTTGTCTACGTATGCTTGGTGGAGCGGGTTCTAGGCTTGATTCATCCTGGATCATTAAAACGCAATCCGTTCACAGGTTAGAACAGAGGGGAAGTTTGACCTAACTACAATATTTAAAATGTATGGCAACAGGCAGCACACTTGCGCCTGTCGAAAAGATACGAAAGAAAGGATAAAGAATAGCTCGTTTGACAAGATAAATGCGGATAAATCTGAATTTTCCCTCATCCCTACATCACCCTACTTTTACAATACCAATCTGTGTTTTTTCTGGGGCAATGTTTGACAAAAATCTTAATTAATAGAACGTAAGCCAGACGGTTTATGGCGGGACCGATCGCCGAAGATCGGTAGGTTTGAGCAAAGACCGAGAAGGGTTTGAAGGGGCAAATCGTTGCAGAATGATTGTGAGCTGTCCCCCGGCTGCGTATACTCTGGAATTCTTCAGTCTTGAACTTTTGCGCCCCTATCATGCCCGTTACCGTCACTGTGCCCGCGACCACTGCAAACCTTGGCTCTGGTTTTGACTGCCTCGGTGCAGCCCTTTCGATCTATAACCGTTTCACCTTCACCGATCGCGGTGATGAGGCCGACAAGCTCCAGATTATTGTCCGAGGAGCTGAGGCGGATCGTGTGGATACGGGAGCGGACAATATGATTTATCAGGCGTTTTGTCGTCTGTATGCCGAGATTGATCGTCCGGTTCCGGCGGTGACGATCGAGATTGACCTCGGGGTGGCGTTGTCGCGCGGTTTGGGCAGTTCTGCGACGGCGATCGTGGGCGGTATTGTCGGCGCCAATGAGCTGGCCGGTCGTCCCCTCAACACCACCGCACTGGGTAATCTGGCAACCGCGATCGAAGGTCACCCGGATAACGTGATTCCAGCGTTGATGGGTGGTTTTCGTTTGGCGGTTGCGGATGGTGATCAGTGGATTGTCTGCGCGTTGCCCTGGAATGAGGCGATCGTGCCGGTGGTTGCGATTCCTGACTTTGAGCTATCCACAGCGGAGTCACGGCGGGTGCTCCCGGAAACCTATAGCCGTAGCGATGCAGCCTTTAACGCGGCCCACGTGAGCCTGTTGGTTCAAGGATTGGCGGCGGGTAATGGCGACTGGGTTCGGGTCGGTATTGACGATCGCCTGCATCAGTCCTATCGCGTGGCGTTGATTGCGGGCTATCGTGCGGTGGAGGCGGCAGCGATCGCAGCGGGGGCCTACGGTGTGGCGATTAGTGGCGCAGGGCCGACCATGTTAGCGCTGTGTGCGCCGGAGACGGTAGAGGCTGTGATGACCGCGATGGATCGCACCTGGCGAACGGAGGGCATTACACCGGATGTTCGATCGGTACAGCTTGACTATCGCGGTGTCCAGGTTGAATCCACAGTTGTTTGATTGGGAACAAAGCCCACGGTATTGCGTGGTTTGAGCCGGTCAGGGCGTAAGTCCTGTCGGTGTGAGATGGAGAAAAAATGGTGAAGTTGTAGGGGCGCATGGCAATGCGCCCACGATCTCCTATCGCTTTCATCGATCAATCCATTCGTTTCGGGAGGATGCGTTTGCCCGAGATCCCACAAGATGTTCGCGCAAAATTCAACAAATAGGCTAGAATAGCGAACGCTTGGAGAGATGGCAGAGTGGTCGATAGGCGAAAGCTTCCGGGAGTTCGAATCTCCCTCTCTCCGTTTAACGGTTTCTCGTTCACCAACCATTGATGATTTTCTCAGGTTGAGAGATTACGGTCTGCGGATCGCTGCGGTTAAACCGCAAGATAGAAAGCTTGGTTGCTTGGGCGTGATCCGAGCCGGTCTAACGCCCACCGCGCCCGATCGCAGCACCAAGGCCAATCCCCACCAGACCTAACACCGCACTCCCCAACCAGTACACCAACGCCATCCCGCCGCGTCCTGTCCCCCACAGCGTCACTGACTCCAGGGCGTAGGTCGAAAAGGTTGTGTATGACCCTAAAAAACCCGTCCCGATCGCCAATCTCAGCTCCGGTGAGACATCCCGCGTACTGAATGACACCAGGATTCCCATCCCGATCGAACCGCTAAAATTCACCAGAATCGTTCCATAGGGAAAGGCATATCCCCACTGACCGATCGCCTGCGAGACGTAATACCGGGCTAACGATCCGCCCACGGCCCCCAACGCGATCGCGATCGGCGGTCGCACCACACTCCAATCCACCATGTCGTATTCTGCGGCTGTGATTTACGGTTTTACGGTTGATGGTCGCCCATCGTTGCCTTGGAGAAACCCTGTGGACATTCCACACAAGACGGTGTCTGGACGACACCGTTCGCCATTATCCCGGAACCTGGGTGGCCTTGGTATGGATCAGCCGCTCGAAATGACGCTGGGGTGTTTCAACGGTGTCCGCATTCAAGGCGATCGGTAGAATCAAGGTAAACTCCGTACCAACCCCGAGCTGCGATCGCACGCGCATTGTGCCGCCATGCCGTTCAATGATGGCAAAACAAATCGATAAACCCAGACCCGTGCCTTTACCGATCGGCTTGGTTGTGAAAAATGGATCGAAAATATTGCCCTGCAAATCATCAGCAATCCCCACCCCGTTATCACGAATTTTGATCGTGACGATCGAATCATGAACCAGCGTCTCGATCGTGATCCGAGGTGACGAGAGCGCCCCATCAAACCGCTCCGAAACCTCCTCAAGGGCATCGATCGCATTCGTGATGATATTCATCCACACCTGATTAAGCTGTGCCGGACGGCATTCAATCTCAGGAAGGGAACTGTACTTCTTAATAATTTGAATATCCGGCGTTAGACGATGGGCGAGCAGCACCAACGTACTATCAATCCCATCGTGGAGGTTAACCCACTTCGTCGGGGCTTCATCCAGCCTTGCAAAATTACGCAGGGAGAGGACAATCTGACGAATACGTTCCGCCCCCATCCGCATCGAACTGATTTGCTTCGGAATATCCTCACGGAGATACTCAAACTCCACCTCCTCAAGCAAATGCACAATGTCATCACTGGGGTCTGGATACACCGTCTGATAGTGTTCAATCAGTTCGATCACATCTTGAATGCTACTTTCCAGATGGGCGAGATTGCCGTAGATAAAATTCACGGGATTATTAATCTCGTGCGCCACCCCAGCCACCATTTGCCCCAAACTCGACATCTTTTCCACTTGAATCAAATGGGTTTGAGCCTCTTTAATATTTTGGTGATCCGTTTCAACTTGCTGGACGAGGGTGCTAATGGCTTCGGATAGGGTTCCGATTTCATCATTCGATAGCTTGGGAATACGTAGACGGTAGTTGGACTCGTCCGTGATCCGTCGGGCGATGTTGGTGGCAAACACCAAGGGATAGGAAATAATGCCGCTCACATAGACGATCACCCCGGCGGTCACGGCGATCGACAGGCAAAAACTCACCAGCCAAATTTGCAAACTCAAACGATCGGCACGTGCCGCATTCGCTGTTAGCCAATCATTAATCTCCTCAATTTGAGTGCTAAAGTCACTCAGTTGATACGCCCGCTCACTAAAAACCTGATACTCAGGGCTCACAATAAATGTGGCCAGATTTTCTAACAGTTGGGAACGTTCCGAGAGCGTTAAACTCGGCTGAGTCTCCAAGGGCTGAATGATGGCTTCAATACGCAGATCGTAAGTGTGAATGGCCGTTTCGTAGGCTTGCCAACGGGACTGTAATGCCTGAATTTTGGCCTGAGACGGATCAGACTGCGGATCGGGTGGACGTAGCCCTGGCAATGGCAGAAAAATCGGGACACGTTGGGCGATCGTCAGGCTCGTTTTATCGGCCCGCTGGGACCCTCGCTCGGTGGACGAGGCCTGACCCCACTGGCTCTGTAACTGCTGAAACAAGGCATAACAGTTATCAATCTGAACATGTAGCCTAGTCAGTTGATCGTCGAGATTGGCAGATTGGGGCGAGGCTGCGGCCAACTCTGCGGTATGAGCCCGAACGAGCAACATTTGAACCTGTAGACGTTCAAGCTGGAGTTGTTGGGTCGCGATCGCCACCGCGCGGCTGCTGGCTTCCCGCCGATTGGCATGATCAATCCCAACCCCGATCGCCGCTCCCAACAGCGTCACGCTCACCACGATCGCATACCCCCAACCAATTTTTTGTCGCACGCTGGTCAGCGAACTTAACGACAAGCTATCGGGCAAAACATTATAGAGACGCGCAAAAAAGGATGAACCCGTTGCACCCCTCTTAGAAACCGCACAAGAAGGATCTGCCGCCGTTGGGGCGGTGGAGTTTTGGGAGGAACGATTCGTCATGGACGAGGGAAGACAGCGAAGATAAAGCAATGACAACTCGCAATATTGATAGGGAACAACAGCAGTCAATCACACCAAAAAGCTGAACTCACGGATCGGAGCTGGCATCGACATTCAAAATATGTAGCTAATCTTAAATGTCGAGTTGCACAAATGAACAGTCTAATTTCAGTTACGTCTTGGATTTCGCGATCGCCGTCTTGAGTTGAGCTGTTTAGATAGGCAATCCTACGCAGAACAAATCCCATCGAAGCCTAGTTTTATCTTGAGGCCCATATCCCATTCTGTCGGTAGTTAAATACACGATTTTTGTGGTGATGAGAGGCCAGATCCCCCCACAATGCCACGCTGAACTACGCTGCTATCGGCTTCAAAGCTACGTAAATATGCTGAGTTCCTTACTGTCAGACCTCCCAGCTTTTTTAAAGTATGAAGGTCTGACCACCTGAACCTGACAAGTGGGCGTGAACCACCTAGCGCATCACGATCGATTTGATAATATTGAGTTTCTTGAGGTACGGTGCGTAGAGAAGTTCTGAATTCAGCCACGTTGCTTTTTTAAGCACACTTTTATAGTGCGAGAACGTATCAAAGCTCGATTTGCCGTGGTAAGCACCGAGACCGCTGTTACCCACACCACCAAAGGGCAGGTCGGGACAGGCAACGTGGGAAATGGTGTCGTTGAGGCTGACACCACCGGAGGAGGTGGCGCGTAACACCTGGGTTTGGGTGGGTTTATGCTCGGAGAAGAGATAGAGCGCTAGGGGTTTGGGGCGATCGTTGATCAGGGCGATCGCGTCGTCGAGGCGATCGTAGGTCAGGATGGGGAGGATCGGCCCGAAGATTTCGTCTTGCATGATCGGATCGGTGGGCGTGATTTCGTCCAGGATTGTCGGCGCGATGTAGCGATCGGCGCGATCGTGTTGTCCACCGCAGACCGTGCGCCCGTTGGGGAGAAGTTCCACCAACCGATCAAACTGGGCGTGATTCACGATGCGTCCGTAGTCGGGGCTGGTTTGTGGGTTCTCGCCGTAAAAGCTGCGGAGATTGGCCTTCAGACGATCGATTAACGCGTCTTTGATCGTGCGATCGACCAGGAGATAGTCCGGCGCGATACAGGTTTGGCCGTTGTTGAGCCATTTGCCCCAGGTGATTCGCTTGGCGGCGATGTCGAGTTTGGCCGTACGATCAACGATGCAGGGACTTTTGCCACCGAGTTCGAGGGTGACCGGGGTGAGGTGTTGGGCGGCGGCAGCCATCACGAGGCGTCCGACGCGCGTACTGCCGGTAAAGAAGATGTGGTCAAATTTTTGAGCGAGCAGCTCTTGGCTCGTACTAGCGTCGCCTTCGATCGCCCAGATGTAAGCCGGATCAAAGGTTTCTGTCAGGATTTTAGCGGCGAGTTTGGAGGTGTTCGGAGCGACTTCCGAGGGTTTGACGATC
>RDYZ01000122.1 GCA_004293855.1 Oscillatoriales cyanobacterium
TGGCGACGAGTTCAGGCGGTAACTCGATGTGAAGATCGACGATTTCGTCGGTATCGAGGCAGGTGATATGGCTGTGGGACGTATTCACATGACCGTAAAGGCGAGCACCCGATCGATCTAAACATTCGATAATGCCGTGGCGAGAGAGTGCCTCAAGGTTTTGGTAAACCGAGGTGTAGCCGATATCACGACCGGCCTGATCGAGACGTGCGTAAATTTCCCGAGCACAGAGATGCTCTGACGTACTCCAAAGCAGCTCTAGTACAGCGGTGCGCTGACGACTGACTCGCATACCAAGGTCTTTACAACGTTCGATCGCCTCTTCACACGATCGAATAGGGGAAACGGATGTGACCTTGTTGTTCATCGGGAAAGCAGAGATAGGGGGACGGGCTAGCACTGGCTGGATACGGATCAGGCAAGTCCCGGCTTGATTTTCGGCATTTTCTGCGCGTTTTACGACGAAATCGTGATATTTCGTTAGATTTCACGCCGTAGTGATATTGCGTATTCTATCCCAGGCATTCAAGCTTTGTGGTTCGGTGCGATCGGTCGTTTTATGTTGCAATCTTGCAATTTGCACTCTCAAAACCGGTCAATGTTGCGTTTCTTTGGCCTGTGTCAGGTCACAGCGCCCCATTACCGTGGATTGCGGGTGGGGGCGATCGCGCTGCTGTTGGTGACTCCGTAGTTTTGCAGACATCCTCGATGGCCGCGTACCGCTGCCTAGGTCGATTCCAACTCCAAAAAAGCCCGTAGACCCTTGACCAAACGCGGCGGCCAGCGTCGCACATTCTCAACCCAGTTCATATCCTGATAGCGTTGATCCAGGCCATTGACCGCGACCCAGTTACTTTCCGCCTGACCGTGTTGCCCACTTTGCCAATAGGCTGCGGTCAAAGCGGCGCGGGCATCGACAAAACTGGGATATTTTCGTACCAGGCTACGCAATTCGCGGATAGCCTGTTCATCGTGGCCTAATTCGTATTGGGCAAAGGCAACATTGAGACGGGCAAGGGAGAATTTCGGATCGATCGCGATCGCACGTTGGTAGTCCAACAGCGCCTGTTCCCAATTTCCCTGACGAGCCTGGGCGTTGCCGCGATTGTTGTAGGCGGCGGGGTCCTGATCATCAATGGCGATCGCTTCGTTATAGTCGGCAATCGCGGCGTCCCAGTTTTGCTGGGCTTCGTAGGCGGCGCCGCGATTGATATACGGATCGGTAATCTGGGGGGCCAGTTTGATCGAATGGCTATAGTCGTCGATCGCGGCATCGATCTGATTGAGACCAATACGGATATTGCCGCGATTACTCCAGGCGGCGGCATTTTCCGGCATTTCCTCAATAATCTGAGTCCAGCCGCGTTCAGCTAGCTCAAAATCACCACGCCCACCCGCAGCGGTCGCCGCACGCGAAACACCATCCAGTCGCTCAAGGTCAAGCGGGCTCAAGCTGATCAGGTGGGTTGAGAAGTGGGAAAGCCTTGAGAACGGGGAGGTGGATAATGCTGGAACCGTGGGATCAGTCCCGGCTACGGCTGGATCGCAGAGGAGAGCGCCCACCGTGACGATCGCGAGGAGCAAGTAGCCCGTAGCCCAACGAACAATCGAACGCAGCATAGTAATGATGGAAACCCAAGGAAACTTTAACCATCTTAAAGATGTTTGAGATGAAACGTAGGACGGAGGCGATCGCACCTCGCTCGGGCCGACCTCACGCCGAAAACTGTTCGTGCCGTGCTTGCACATACGCCCTAAATCGTTAACCTTTTAAACGAAGGTTAACGTAGTGTAAGGAAAGCGCCAATGAACGCTGCCGAACAAGCACGGGATATCGCAATGGCAACCAAGATTGCCGCGATCGTCAATTTATTTAAAGTCGAGTTTCCAGATCTACGGTCTGATCTCAAGCCCTGGATGAATGATCCCGAAACTCGAGATCTGGTCGATCCAGACTCGATCGATATTGGATTTCACTTTCCCGGACTGAGTCGATCCAGCCAGTGCCGTAGCCTCTTGGTCCAAATTCGCTTTCATGACGATCCGTTGGAACACCAGCGTCGCGCGATCGGGCTGGAGCTCGCGGGGTATGACCATCGGGGTCAACAGTGGCGACTATCCACTGTCGAGCGTTGGGAGTTTCGCGGTAACAGCGAACCGAAGCCAGAAGTGCAGGAGAAGTTTAAACGCTGCTGTCGCGAGGTTTTAAGCTTGTTTTGAAGGGCTGGTCGCTACAACCATCTATGTCCGACAAACCCCAGCTTCAATCGATCGATGTCCGGAGCCATTCAACCTGGCCGATCGTGACTCGCTGGTTGGGTCGGACACCCACGCAAAAAAACGAGCCGTCCGTTCACGAACGACTCGAATTGTTTTCCAGGTTTTAGAGCGAAGCCTGCATTTAGGGGCAGACCAAGGGTAAAGGCGGGCTCGTGGTTAAGTTCTGGAGTGGGCGAACCCTAACCCCGAAGCACCGCTGCGATCCAAGTTAGATCTAGATCAAGCCGATTTGAGACAGGATGCCTTGGCCGGTCATGATCTCCGTTGCAATACCGATGACGAAACCAAGCATTGCCAGACGGCCATTCCAGGTTTCAGCAAATTGGGTAAAGCCGAATTTCGTTTCGTTTTCCATGATGTCTATCTCCTCAAGTGAGTAAGATTGAGTGCCTCTACACAGAAGTTAACACAGGCATTCGAGGTGTGCAACGTTTTGTGAAATATGCTTGACCTTTAGATGGTTGCAATGTTCGGCTTTCCCGCATTGGCGTGGTTCGGTAGCAAACCGGAGGGGTAACGACAAACTACGACGGTAGGAGCTGAGTCGCCAACTGAATGGCTTGGAGCGTAATGTTTTGACCAAAGGGAAGGCTATCGATCGCCATCGCCAGACACAGCAACATCAGATAAAAAATTGACCATTTAAACGTATCTTTGGCAACGTTTGTATCATCGGGCGTTTGCAGCAATGATCGAGCTTTCACCAGGAACACCGCACCCAAGGCGATGGCCGAGATCGCATAAATCGCACCGCAAACGCCGAGGGGATACACCAGGCCGATCGTTGCCGCCACAGTTAGCCAGGTATAAACCCAAATTTGCTTCGCCGTTTCCGCATTCCCAACGATCGTCGGCAACATTGGTACATTCACCTCGGCATATTCGTCACGGATGTAAATCGCCAGCGCCCAAAAGTGCGGCGGTGTCCAGAGGAAAATAATGCCGAAGAGCAACCACGCCGCCCAGGACAGCTCACCGGTAACGGCGGCCCAGCCCACCAGGGGTGGAATCGCGCCCGCTGCACCGCCGATGACAATATTTTGTGGGGTGTGGCGTTTGAGCCAGTGGGTGTAAATCAGGACGTAGGCGACGATGCCCGATTGGGCCAAAAGAGCGGCGGTGAGGTTGGTGAAATAGGTCAGCACCGCAAAGGATGCGATCGCCAGGATCGCCGCAAAAATCAGCGCATCACGGGGACGAATGCGCCCAGAGGGAATCGGACGCCAGCGGGTGCGCTCCATGATCTGATCAATGTCGCGATCGTAAAAGCAGTTGATCACATTGGCCGACGCTGCTGCGAACCAACCGCCCGCTAGGGTCGCCAACAGGACGATCGGCTCCACATCTCCCCCCGAGGCCAGGAAGACCGCTGCGGCAGTTTCAATCAGTAGCAGGACGATGATGCGTGGCTTGGTGAGCTGGTAGTAGCTTTTGCAGAGTTGTCCGAGGGTTTGGTGATGACGATCCGCAGGGTTGCGGGTTGTGGTGTTAAGCAGATCTTGCATAATTCTCGGTTAGATCTCAGATCAGGGGAAATGCGTGTGAGGCGAGGGTGATCGGCGGCGATCGCGGGGTGACCTAGACAGGAGCCACACTTGGGGCTTGGGGGAATTACGGGTCCGTGTGGGCGTGATAAATCGAAACGGGGCGATCGCGCTGCGCCAGGATAAAGAATGCGAGGAGCGTACCAAGGAGGGTTGCGCCAATCAATTGGTGCGCCACCGTCAACGGTTCAACCTGGAGATGGAGGTAAAACGTGCCAAACCCAAGTCCAATTTGAAGCAGGACGAGCAAACCCGAACTGTAGGCAAGGGCGTGCAGCAGCGGATGGAGGTGGGGCAAGCGCCACGCCCAAATGACGAGGGCTAAAACGGCCAGGGTGGGGGGAATGACGCCAAACAGGTGACCGTACATGATGCGACAGAGGGATTCAAACCCACCTAAACACTGGTGTAACGCCCACTGGGAGGACACCAACGCCCCGATCAGACTTTGGAGGTACACCAGAATCGCAGCGATCGCCCCCGCCCAATGAATGCGGCTGTGGAACGGCTTAATCACATCCTGGGAAATGTGAGGCAGCAGCGCCACCGCACTCATAACGATCGTGGCGAAAAACAGCAGCGCCGTCCCCAGGTGAGCCGTCACAATCTCGAATTTCAATAATTCCGTGACCGTGAGCGCTCCGAGTCCCCCTTGAACGACCACCAGCACCAATGCGAGGAGGGAAATCGGCGGCATCCAGGGGGGAAGCTGTGATCGCCACTGCACACTACGCACCACCAGCCAGATCGTCATCAGGCCAATCAGCGACGCATCCAGGCGATGAAACCATTCCAGAAACACTTGCAGGTTCATCTCAGCAGCCGGGACGAGCTTGCCATAGCACAGCGGCCAATCGGGACAGGCCAGTCCTGCATTCGCGACCCGTGTCGCACTGCCGATCGCCATTAGCACTAAGGTCGCAAAAGCCAATTTCCAGAGCAAACCCCGTACACGATCAATCGGCTGGTGCGTTGGAGTGCTGCGGGTTGGCGGAGAGGGTTGAAGCGGTAAAACTGGATTCGTCATGGCGTCACCAAAGTCGTTGCGAGGCGTTGGTTGATCGCGGCTCGGTCATTGAAGAAAGCTAGGGAACAATTGCCTCGATTCAAACCGTAACAAACCATCCGAGTCTTCGCGCTCATACCGGAAAAATACCCATCAAAAACCGAGTTTAATACCTAAAAAATGGGGATTCCCGGTGATTTTTGGCGGTTGTGTTAAGCCTTTTTTGTTTGTCGCTAAAATCACCCAAACCCTTGCCACAAAAGTCTTTTACGCCCCCAGGCTGATCATCCTCTCCCCGTACTCTCCAGGTCAAACTGTTATGTTTATTGACAAATATGACAGCAACGTAAAGATCCCAAAGAAAACGTAAAAAACCAGGCCGTATTCCAACATCCGAAAGACGACTGCTTTAACTTAGAAGACAACCCGAGGCTTGTATTTTTGATCCATCGATCGTGACACCCTCGCAACCAGTCCCATCGACCCCTCCGATTTGGGTTTGTCCGGGCGGGGCTGCGATCGGCGTTGTGATTGTCACGTCTTGAATGATTCTGAAAGTCGCGGCCTCATTGTCCGCCCCGTCGCCGAACTTACGTCGAACTACATGGAACGCGCCAAACTCTCACCCGCGATCAGCATTTCCGTCGCTGGGGCTGCTATCACGGTTATCAGTCTCTGGTATGGCCAGAATCACGGCTGGCTACCGGAGGCAGCTTCACAGAATGCTCCCTTGGTGGATGGTCTGTTTAACCTGATGATGACGATCTCTGTTTGGCTGTTTTTGGCCATCCAGGGCGTGATTGTCCTTGCCATTATTAAATTTCGGAAACAGCCTGGAGATGAAACCGATGGGCCTCCGATCGAAGGAAACCTCTCGTTAGAGCTGGTCTGGACGGCGATCCCCGTGGTGATTGTCATGGTGCTCGCGGTGTATAGCTTTGATGTGTATCAGCAAATGGGAGGGCTTGATCCGATGGCCTCCCACGATCACATGCGCATCGCCCAGGTCTCGTCGGGATCGGCGATCGCCGGTTCTTTGGATGGGGATCAAGGCTTACCGCACGGACAAAAAGTAGCGCTTGGTATTGGTGCAAGCCCCGCATCGGAAGGCATGGATGCGGATGTGACGATCGACGTGATGGGCTTGCAATACGCCTGGTTGTTTACCTATCCCGGTAACGTCATGGCGGGCGAACTGCACGTTCCGGCGGGACGTGATATTCAGCTTAATTTGCAGGCGCAAGATGTCTTGCACGCCTTCTGGGTGCCGCAATTTCGTCTAAAACAGGATGCGATTCCGGGACGGATGAGCCAGTTACGTTTCCATCCGGAAACTCCGGGAACCTATCCGATCGTCTGTGCGGAACTCTGCGGCCCGTTTCACGGCGCGATGCGATCGACTATCGTCGTCGATCCCCCCGAAGAGTATGACGCCTGGTATCAAACCCAGATCGCCAGCGCGATCGATAGCGATGCAACCGATTCTCGTGTGGCGACGGCGATCGGTGTCACCGACCTGAGCGACGCCGATCGTCTGGCACTCCATCCCAACGCGCCTGCCATTAACGCCAAGGCGATCGCCCAGATGGCCCACGCGCACCACAACCACCCCAACCCGTAATCCTTCCATTTCTCAGCTTGGTTTGATTCCTCCCCCGTGTGATCGCGGCGCACACCGCAACACCCGCAACGCACGGCCTGGAATCACGCATCCCCCGAAGCTCCACGAACTCATCATCCCTTCCGTCCGCCTGTTCAGCACAATCTTCGAGACCCACTATGAGCGTTAGCGCCCTCGAGCCGACCCAAACTCCACCATCACCCCAACCCAAACACCCTGAGCGCCACTGGAAAGACTTCTTTGGCTTCAGCACCGACCACAAAGTGATTGCGATCCAATACTTTGTCGTCAGCTTTGTGTTCTACCTGATTGCCGGAGCGATGGCCACCAGTATTCGGGTGGAACTCGCCACACCGGACGCCGATTTTCTCGGCTACGAAAACTACAACGGCGTCCTGACCCTGCACGGCACGATGATGATCTTTCTCTGGATCGTCCCCGCCGGTGCAGCCTTCGCGAACTATCTGATCCCGTTGATGATCGGCGCGAAGGATATGGCCTTTCCCGTCCTCAACGGTCTGGCCTTTTGGCTCGTGCCGCCCGGTGGTGCGTTGCTACTCCTGAGCCTACTGGCGGAAACACCACCCTCAGCCGGTTGGACATCCTACCCCCCCTTGAGCCTGATGACCGGCCAGGTGGGGCAAATGATGTGGATCTTGGCGGTGTTGCTGCTCGGTACGTCCTCGATTCTGGGTGGGGTCAATTTTGTGACCACCATCCTAAAAATGCGAATCAAAGGCATGGGCATCTATGACATGCCCCTGTTTTGCTGGGCGATGCTGGCCACATCAATGTTGATCTTGATTTCGACGCCGGTGTTGGCCGGGGCGCTGATTCTGCTGAGTTTTGACCTGTTGGCGGGAACCGCATTTTTTAACCCCACTGGGGGCGGTGACCCGATCGTCTACCAACACATGTTTTGGTTTTACTC
>RDYZ01000123.1 GCA_004293855.1 Oscillatoriales cyanobacterium
CCTGACCCCGATGTGTTTCCCGTTCCGCCACCCGTTCCAGGATCGGGGGCGACATCGTAGGCAATCGTGGTGCTGACCGTGCTGCTGTTATTCCCCAGATTGGGATCGGTATAACCCATGACGGGTAACGCCGCCGTTGCGGTGTTGGTCATCACGGTATTGATCGCGGTATTGGGGCGAACCGTCGCGGTGATGGTATAGGTCACACTGGCCTGAGCCGCGATCGCGATCGTGTCATCAATATCACCCGTCCCGCTCGTGCTTGTTCCATCGGCCTGGGTGCGTGTCCAGGTCGCATCCTGAAGAAAATCCGGTAGGTGATCATGCACCATTACACCAGCCAACGCCAGGGAACTGGGATTGAAAACCGTAATCGTATAGGTGATCGCTTCTCCGGGTTGGAATGTACTATCGATACTGCGTTGCGAGAGTTGTAAATCCACCTCCGCCGGTAACACCCGCGTGACGTCGGTTCCCAAAACCGTATCGTCTGGAGCCTGATCGTCAGGATTGACCAGATTGAAACCGGGGGGTAACTCAACCAAAACCGTATTCGTGAGACTGCTGGGAGTATTCGGGCCGACAATCCCGGTAACGCGATAGGTGACCGTTGCACCAATACCGAGATCGATCGTTGAGGCCACAGAGCCGCGACCATGCTGATCCGCCTGCGTCGGAAAACGCCCCGTTCCGTTGGTGAATTCCGCCTCCCAGGTCACATCCAGCAAACCCGGTGAAACGGTATCGACAACTTCCACGCCTTCGATCGAAAAGGCCACAAACCCCGGTGGCGGGTCGCTGGGATTGGTGACTGTGATCGTATAGGTGACGCGATCGCCCACCCGCACCTGATCCTCACCATCATCTTTCGTAACCCGTAAATCAATCTGAGCCGTCGGTGTGGGAAATGACGCAAAGTCATTCACCTGGCGACCCAAAGTGCCAACAAATTGTGCGGCGAGTGTGCCGTTTGTTGTGGCTTGGATATCACGAAAACTGAGACGATAGAGCCCCGTTTCACTCAAGGGATCACTGCTTGACTTGAGAGATGTAATGTAAAAATCGCCATCCTCTCCAACACCCAAGGCGCCTGCAACCTCTGCGGAGAGCGCCTCCCCATCCAACGTTGTAATAGATCCGATCAACTCGGCAGATACAGAGGGAGAGGAATTGGAACCGGTTTGGGGATTGCTTAAATCGACACGATAAAGCTCGTAGGTATTAAAGTTGGCACGGGTTCGGAGAACATACAGTAAATCCGGATTGTTTAAATCAAAGACCATATCGCCACCACCTGGGGGGAATGGCTCTCCATTACATTCAATCGTGGCTAAGTAAGAGACGCTGGACGTCGCTGGATCAATGGAATAAAGCGTGGGAACTTTTCCCAGCAAAGCAACAAGACGGCCATCTTGATGCTGGGTCAATCGTGTCAGTGCTCCCGTGAGATCGTCGCTGGAATCCGCCGTACCTAAGCTACGATCGATGCTTGCCAGTTCAACCACGGCACCGTTGGCAGGGTTCCACGTTCCTAAACGAATATCGGTGTCAGCACTTGTCCCGGTAAAGTAAAGCAGACCGGGGTCCTTTGGATCGTTGAGGTTATACGATCGGGCTAGACCAAAGCTTGGAAAGGGGACGTGAGCCTTAACCTGGGTCGAGCCATCGGCCAAATCCACGGTGAAGAGCTCACCAGCAGTATTGACGCCATATACAAGGTTGGGGGGAGCCAAACGATGGGGGTATCGCTGAAGTTGGTCGCGGTCAAATGCCAACTCGATCGGCGCGATCGAGTCTTGGCCCTTGAGGTTCGTTTGACGTCCCTGCTCCCACCGCACATCGAGGGACCACAAGCCACCGACCCGTGACGCACCGACATCATGACTTGCAGCAAAGACGGGACGCTGGAGCATCGTGTGCAACTGCGCTACCGTTTCTGAGCCAAGGGTCTGGGCAGCGAACTGACAGCCATAGATCGCGATCGGGGCCTTCGGTGCGAGCCGGTGAGACCACGCCGCAATTTCTGCGGGGTGCTGAACCAGGCTATGGCGATTAAGCGGAATGTTTCCCAACCACAGCGTGCCAGAGGTGGCATGACCGAGCAGGTGGATGGATGGAATTGAGACATCCGGCTGGGATGTGGCCTCCTCGAGACATTGTGTGATTGCCTGAAAACCATTCTCATGACGATTCACAATTCTCAGTTCGGCATTGACCCGAAGAGCTTTGCGGAGAATGGTCAGATCGGCCAGCCGATCGTCAATAAAAACCCATGCTTTCGCGGTCGAACTCGTCTGATCCAGCGAACGAATTCGCTCCCGTATCGAGTCGATCGGGACGGTTGAAGAGGACATAAAGGCGTCGTGACAGTGAGCGTGTAAATGTCAACGAGCCGCCAATTCAAGCTTGAAATGTCAAAATGTGGGCGATTATCGCGATCATTTTGAGAACAGATTTGACCTGAAATGGGTACGCGGCGGCTATCGTTTCGGTCTTACATCACGCCATTTCCCAAGTCCGGAAGATTTTGATAATTGGATAGAAAACGTGAGACGGAACCGGTTAACGTTAGGATCGGAACAGGGTTTTACCCGATGTTTTTGCTGGGGAATCTCCAATTATGTCCAACCCTGTTACTCAAGTGACATTTCACCTACGAAATGGTGAACAAGAATCCTTCTGTTTGCCGATGCCCCCCGCGATGTTTTTGCAACAGCTTCAAGTGTCTTGGGATGCACCCCTCTTGGTGTTTCAGCTTTTCGATCAAACGATTTGTATTAAACCCAGTGCGATCGTCAAGATCGATATTGAGCCACCTTGTAGCGGTGTAACCGGTAGCTTTTTCTTTGCCAACGCCGAACGTGTAACGGCCATGACGCGCGGCAGTTGGCGTTAAGCTAGCGTTCACTGCATTGAATCGGGTGCTTGCCACCGATGCCTAAGCATGAAAAAGGGATGCAGTTTTGCACCCCTTTTTCACGCTTAGATTTAAAACTGGCCTGACGTTTCATCGACACTGCACGGTGAACTACGAACCGTCAACGATCCTAGGAAATCTAGGACATGCCACCCGCAGCTTGAAAACGTGCCCGTGCACGCTTGAGCGCTTGCTTGGCTTGAATTTTTTCTTGCTTCGTTGTGGCCGATTCGGTTTTCGCCTGAGCACTTTCATACTCCGACTTCGCCGCTGCAAGATCGATACCCTCACCGGCTTCTGCACCGTTAACGAGAATCGTCACACAGTCATTATCAACTTCAGCAAAACCGCCCATCAGTGCGATCGACGACCATTTTTGATTGGCACGGACACGCATAACGCCCGTATCGAGCGCACTGAGTAACGGTGCGTGACCACCGAGAATACCGAGCTGCCCAGTGGTACTCGGCAAAATAATTTCTTGAGCCTCCGCATCCCAAACCGTTTTGTCGGGAGCGATGACACGTACTTGTAAGGTCATACCTGTATCAATCGGAGCGATTTGAGAGATGTCTTTAAAAGCTCTTCGGGCTGTTGTTTGGAGTCCTGTCGATCGATCACTCGATCCCTTTCATCCAAACAACAGCACAGCACGAGTTCAGCATTTGACGATCGCAACCGCAAGACCAGGAGGGGAGAACCCTACGGCTTGAGTTGCGATCGGAACCGTAATCAAGAGGTTAGAACCCCGGCGCGATCGCTTAGGCTTCAGCCAAGAGCTTTTCGCCTTTTGCCTTCGCTTCTTCGATGTCACCCACCAAGTAGAACGCTTGTTCCGGCAGGTGATCCAGTTCACCATTCAGGATCATGTTGAAGCCTTTAATGGTGTCTTTCAGATCGACATACTTACCAGGCGCACCCGTGAACACTTCAGCCACGAAGAACGGTTGCGACAGGAAGCGCTCAATCTTACGAGCACGGGCAACCACCTGACGGTCTTCTTCCGAAAGCTCGTCAAGACCCAGAATTGCAATGATGTCTTGCAGTTCTTTGTAGCGTTGCAGCGTCGATTGGACAGCACGAGCCGTGTTGTAGTGAACATCACCGACGATGCTGGGCTGGAGCATCGTCGAGGTCGAGTTCAACGGATCAACAGCGGGGTAAATACCCTTCGATGCCAGCGCACGTGACAGTACGGTGGTTGCATCAAGGTGAGCAAAGGTGGTCGCCGGAGCCGGGTCGGTCAAGTCATCTGCGGGAACGTAGACGGCTTGGATCGAGGTGATCGAACCTTCTTTGGTTGAGGTGATGCGCTCTTGCAGTTCGCCCATCTCCGTACCGAGGGTCGGCTGATAACCCACAGCCGACGGCATCCGACCGAGGAGCGCCGACACCTCAGCACCGGCTTGGGTGAAGCGGAAGATGTTGTCGATGAAGAGCAGAACGTCTTGCTTGGACACATCGCGGAAGTATTCCGCCATGGTCAGAGCCGACAGACCGACACGCATCCGCGCTCCAGGCGGCTCGTTCATCTGACCGTAGCAGAGTGCAACCTTCGAGTTTTCGAGGTTTTCGGGATCGATCACGCCCGACTCGGTCATTTCAGCGTAGAGGTCGTTCCCTTCACGGGTACGCTCGCCGACACCACCAAAGACGGAAACACCACCGTGGGCTTTGGCGATGTTGTTGATCAGTTCCATGATGATGACGGTTTTACCGACACCTGCACCACCGAACAGACCAATTTTGCCACCGCGACGATAGGGAGCAAGCAGGTCAACGACCTTGATGCCCGTTTCTTGGATGGCGGGTTTGGTTTCCAGATCAACCAGCTTCGGAGCCGATCGGTGAATCGGCATGGTTTCATCCGATCCAACCGCGCCTTTTTCGTCTACGGGCTCGCCGAGGACGTTGAAGATACGACCGAGGGTTGCTTTACCGACGGGAACGCTGATGGCTGCGCCGGTGTCGATGACTTCCATGCCACGAACGATACCGTCGGTGGTGCTCATGGAAACGCCACGCACTTGGTTATCACCAAGCAGTTGTTGCACTTCACAGGTGACGGAAACGTCTTCGCCTGCGGAGTTTGTACCTTGGATTTTAATTGCGTTATAAATCTTGGGCATGCTTCCGGCGGGGAACTTCACGTCCACAACCGGGCCAATGACTTGTGTAACAAAGCCGCTATTCGTTTTTTCTGCCGTGGTGACCATGCTTATGTCTTCAAATACGTGAACCGTGCTAGGGGTTGGCAGTATTACATACTGTTAAAATATGCCACCCCTAAGACTACCACCGATGGTGCAGGCTATACGGGCGGTCATAAAAAACCTGCTGGAGTGGGTAGATCGATCGCTGGGATCGATCGTTGCTGATCGCGGCAATGTCTTACGCTGTGGGTGAGACCCGCGATCGGCGGCTGTGCTGTTCTCACATCGTGGTTGAGGTTGTTTCCGCCCTAGCGCAAGTTCAATATTAATGTAAAGTCTGACGTAAAAATCGTGACAGATCTAAACCAAGCTGCGAGCCCGTCTGTTTTATCTTCGGAGGGCCACGGCGATCCGATCCGGATTGTTGAATTGCGTGCTGTGCCTGTTTCGTCAGAGTTGTTTGCGCCGTATGGTCAGGTGATCACGGCAAGTCCGGATGGGAAACCGTTTGATGCGACGGATGCCCAGGTTGAGTTAACGGCGGGTGTGCCTCGGTTTTACATTATGCAGATCCTGGCGAAGGGGTTGATGTTCGATCGCATTACCCGCCACGATCGTTGTACGCAGTGCCTCGGATCGCTGCGGGGTAAAACTTGGTGGATTGCGGTGGCTCCGGCGAATGCGGCCAGTCGGGAGCCGGATCACGATCGGCTACGGGCGTTTGAGGTTCCGGGCGATTGTTTTCTGAAGCTAAATCGCGGCACATGGCACGCGGGGCCCTATTTCGAGGAGGGGGTCATTGATTTCTACAATCTTGAACTCAGCGATACCTACGTGAATGATCACTTTACCCACGTGTTTTCATCGCGCGATCGCTGTAAGTTCGTGATTAAACCCTAGGGGGTGAGAAAGTCAGGGGAGCTTGCCGTTATCTATATTTTTCATCGCTGGGCGGGATTCGTCTCTACACTAAGGCGTGATTTACCCCTTCGTTTTGGCATTCTGCCTTCATTTATTTAATGTCGAGTGTATCCCGTGCGATCGCGCCGCACCGCTGGCGTATCCCACCGATTCTTGCGCTAACAATCCTAGTCAGCTATCTCAATCGCAATAACCTGTCGTTGGCTTTGCCGCGTCTTGCGGATGATTTTGGCTGGAGCGATCGCGAGGTGGGGGCCAATGGTGAGCTTCTCCTCGGGGTGTTTTTCGTCTCCTACGGGTTGGCAAATATGTTGCTCAGTCCGATCGCGGAACGGATCGGTGCAAAACGAAGCTTGATGCTGACGATCGGTGCATTTTCGCTCATCACCATCCTATGCGCCATTTTCGGCAATTCCCTGGAGTTACTCATCGGGTTACGACTGCTACTCGGTTTAGCGCAGGGTGTTCATGTGCCAATGTTGAGCAGTCTGATCGGTCGTTGGTTTCCCGAAGATGAGCGATCGCGAGCCAATGCGATTTGGATCGGTGGCATTTTTCTGGCGACCGCGATCGCGCCATTGCTGCTGGTTCCGGCGATTCATGCTTGGGGCTGGCGTCTGGCGTTTGCCGTCTTGGGTGCGGTGGGCTGTGTGGTCACATTACCGCTGGTGTATTTCGGGTTTAGCGATCAGCCGCCGCAGTGGTTGGATGAGACCTCAGAGAGGGGCGATCGTTCGACAGCCGCGACCATGATCCCCTCCTCTGGTTCGTTTGACTATCTGCGAACGCTTCCCTTTTGGATCGCCACGATCGCCAGTTGTCTAAATGGGTTCTGTGCGTTTGGTTTTCTCAACTGGCTACCGACCTACTTTAACCGGGCGAAGGGCATTGATTTCGAGCAACTGGGCTGGCCGTTGGCTTTGGTATTTCTGTCGGGAATTATTGGCATTTTCTCGATGGCTTTTGTGGGCGATCGGTTGCGACACCGGACACAATTGGCTGGGGTGGGGTTTGTCCTAGCGGGCTGGATGGTTTTCCTGGCGGCTCAGAGTACCGAGGTGACGCCGTTGGTGACATTTTTCTCGCTGGCTGTCTTTTTTCAAGGAGCTTACAACGCTCAGGAATACGCGATCGTACAACGCATTTTACCGGCGGATCGGCTGGGTGCGGGGACGGGAATTTATAATGGTATTTCGGTCTTGTTGGGCGGAATTGGTGGATCGTTTATTCCGGGTTCGATCGTGGCAGCGACGGGCAGTTTTGATGCGGGAATGTTTAGCTTAATTGTGGGGGCAGGTTTGGCCGCATTAACTATGTTTGGTTTGTCGCGTTTGGTGCGGTATTAATCGTGCGAGTGTGTTGCGGTTGCGATCGGTTTCTGTTG
>RDYZ01000414.1 GCA_004293855.1 Oscillatoriales cyanobacterium
CAAATCTCGATTTTCCAATAGCATCAGGATCTGCTGTTGGTGGAGGAGAACTTGAACGAGCTGGATCTGCAATTCACTGATGAATTGAGTTTCTTCGATCGCATTTTGTTCGTGTCTAACAGCTTGTTGATGATATTGGTCAGCGATCGAGATTCCTGTAGCGGTTCCCAGAATTGCCACTCCCAGCGCCAGTCCATAGCCCACACTAATCTTTTGTCCTACCTTGAGACAACTGAACCAATGCTTCAGATGACGTAAACGCAACTTTCGCATAAATGAATGCTTTAAGAAATGGCTCTCATATAGATCTAATAAGAGACCAAGTTTAAATCTATTTTTAGGTTCGGGCATAGAACTCATGGTGGACACTGGATATATTATAATCACAATTACTTGTAAAAAACAAAAACCAGGAATGAAAATAAATCAACTAATTCGAGAATTTTCCTCAGGTCTCCTAATAGTAAATAGATCGGGCGCATCTGGCGCAAGGAAGAGGGCGAAGCATGACCGCATATAAGTTATTAGTTATAATCTCCTATTTTCTGCGGTCATGCTTCGCCCCTACAGATATATTTACCTTGCGCCAGATACACCCCTGTGCTTTTTCCTTCTGTGTCTGCTTCAATCCTCAACTTTCAAAGCTCTTCTTGCTAATTTTACATAAGTTTTCACAGTTTCATAAGGCATTTCCAAATCAGCAGCAATATCGAACAAAGATTCCCCCAATTCCCGGCGCGCTAAAATCGTCGCCCAAGTTTCCGCAATCTCACCAGCCCGACTCCCGCCTGTACGCTTTCTGTGCGCCATAAACTTCTCTGTCAATTCATCGATTCGCGCCGCCAATACGCTTTGGATAGAGACTTCGGGTAGGGATTCTGTCAACCATTGCGATCGCGTTTGTCCCAATCCAAAGGTTGTTTTGTGGCCCGTGCCGCAGTAAGGTGCTAATTGCCCCAAGGCATAAAATAATTGTACAAAATCAGGGCGCAATCCGGCCGATCGCCCGATCGCAAATTCCACAGCCCCAGTAAATCCCGTTACCATGCCTTTTTTGCCCGCCGCCACCTTTTGCGACTCCAACTTGTGGCGGCTAATAATTACATTTTCGTCAATCCAATTCAGAAATTCTGCTTGGTCAACATTCATACCCGAAAAGTTATTCCAGCGGCGCAAATAGCTGTGAAAAACATTTTCGGGAACTGGTAGCGGGAAGTGATGCCCTTTGCTGCGAAAGCTTGTAGGAGTTACAAAACTAAGTTTTATGTTTCTAGATAATGGATGTTCTGCTGTTAGCAATTGCTGGTAAGTTGTGGGAGAAAAAGCAATATCCCAAGAGCGAATTACCAGCGGAGCATTTCGCAAATCAATCTCTTGGGGCAAATTTTGCAGCCACTGACTCAGCCATTGTACTACTTGCTGGGACAGTCCTGTGACATACCAGCGGTAAATGCGATCGCCCAAAAGCTGAAATTCCTTACCGGCTGGAAGCAAATCACCCTCCAATCCCGAAATAGTAAAGGCTTTTTCTGACTGCGAGTCGTGCAAAAGTTGCGATAATTCCGGGTCAGTTTCCTGAATTTGATGCAAAAACCAAGCGTGCAAACCTATAGCATACTGCGCGTACAGATAGCTAGCTGCGCGGGGGGTCAATTCAAACACTAATCCGACTAACTCG
>RDYZ01000415.1:0-1675 GCA_004293855.1 Oscillatoriales cyanobacterium
GTATCTTTGACAAAGAAATTTCTATTCGAGGCAGAATCTGTCGCATTTGAGTGCCTGAATAAATTAATCAAACGTTATCCATCGCAAGAAACAGGAAAGTTTGAAAACCCTTAGCAGACCTCTAGCCTGCAAACATTGGGTAGGCGAGACACCTCGCTACGGTCACTCGTAATCCTGTCCTCAAGCGATTACACGTTGCTATCAGATTAAAAAATCATCGAGCTGCTAATAATGGAACTCTAGATTGTTTCTCAAGTTTTGCTAGTTTATGTAAACTGGGGTAGTGATTGAGTAGCGCCTCAATCAGCTTTTGACAACCCTGCTCTAGAACATCAGTTGTGGGTAACTGAAACTCTCGCTCATAGCGATCAATAATCGCATCAACCTCGTTTGTAGATAGATCTTCATGACTCAGTGCGATCGCAATCACCTTCGCTGCTGAAATCGCTTCAATTAGGTTAATTTCACTGTCTACCGTTGGCATAGCCAATTGTGGAAAGTCACAGCGAACCGTTCGCGCCGGAGGATGTTGTAGCACAACACCATTCGCCATACTGCCTTTTAAAATGCCGATCGAACTCATAAAAGCGGGATGACTAACAGCGCTTTGACCTTCAACCAAAATGATATAGGGTTGTTCCTGCTCAAATGCCTGAATGACAGAATGCTCAATTTCACCGATCACGAATTGGGAAATGAGTGCATCGATCGAAACCCCATAAACCGAACCCTGCATCAAACTTGTTTGACCCGTAGCGACTAAAACGGAGCGAATACCACGATGATTTAGCGCCAGGTTTAGCTCCACCGCTGTGGTCATTTTCCCACAAGCACAGTCCGTTCCGAGAATGGCAATCACCGGAATATTAATCTGAGAAATTCCACCGGTAAAAACATTTAACTCATGCAGGCTGGGGGGTTTCCGAACATCTTTAAGTTTGACGTTATATTGATTCGCAATGCTGACAAATTCCTGATCGTCAGAAAAAAATTGATGCAAACCATTTAAGATATTCATCCCTTTTTGCATCGCTTCGATGATTAACTGTCGCTCTTCGATGGGGATGTATGCATCTAGAGGTGCTTTTCCATAGATATAACAGTCTGGAGTTATTTGAAGTTGCTCCAGTGCTTCTTTTAAATTCAGAAATATTGGAATATTACGATGACCTTGTCCTAATACTTCTCCAGCATCATGCCCAACCATTAAACTATCAATCACGCCGACGATCGTATACAGATCGGAATGTCGGACTAAAGCACTCGCCGTCTTACCATCTGCCAAACTGAATTGTTTGTCGCAGTAAATCAAGGCTGTTTGCTTGCTATTAATCATTAATTTTGATTGTGTCTATCACAATTAGATCTCACGAGCGGGCTGAGGTCTTTAACAACGGATGACCATCTTGACCGAGTTATCTCTATGTAAATTAAGGACTCAGAGTAAAGAATATGGCGCTGCTAACTCATGGCTGTTGCTCGAATATCTCCAAACAAGAAGCTTGTGGAAATTTTGTAGATTTTGAAATATTCAGAGTGATCACACGTTGATTATTTTGGGTCACGGCTATAACTGTAGTATAGAACACTTTTGATTTTCTGCCTAGCAATAGATTAAAACCCTACAACTTTTTAAGTCTCACAGGCTCAAAAAAACAACTGCCCTGATTTGATT
>RDYZ01000415.1:1687-2394 GCA_004293855.1 Oscillatoriales cyanobacterium
ACTCACTTTGAAAAAAGAAATATTTTCAAAATTGTTTTATATTTTTAGTCCTTGAATTCTTCGATTTTGCTTCTTCTTTTGCTAGAATAACGTGAGTTCGGGAGAGAAATCTCTTGCGATCATGCCTCTCCCCCCCCTAAATTCCCCACCCAGGACGGGCTACGGTATCTACACAAGTCGTTGACCAGTGCGACAGGGTTTGACCCTCTCCCTAAATCCCCTCATGAGGGCGAGGGACTTTGAACACCTTAGTTTTACCTCTACTCCCCTTCCCTTGTAAGGGAGAAGCGATGTACTGAGCGGAGTCGAAGTGGGGCTGGGGGATGAGGGTTAACGACGATGTAACAGTTCAAGGGAGTTATGTATACACGGTCAGTGCCAAGTATGAGAACAATACAGAAAAAACGAAGAAGTCGGACTTCTTAAAAAAAGTCCGACTTCTCGCGAGCTATTCAAGAGTGATGAACGATCGCTTAACTCACAGCCTCTTTTTCATCTTTCTTCGGCACATAGGTCGAAGCGATAAACAGCTCTTTCAACTGCGCTTGATCCACGCCGGACGGGGCTTCGGTGAGTAGACAGCTTGCGTTTTGAGTTTTCGGGAAGGCGATCGTGTCACGAATCGAATCTTCACCGGCAAGCAGCATCACGAGGCGATCGAGACCGTAGGCGATTCCCGCATGAGGTGGTGTACCAAACTCAAAGGC